>DBZX01000089.1:716-14715 GCA_002311335.1 bacterium UBP10_UBA1149 | reverse complement strand
CGGCAGCAGCGCGGCCAGTCTTTTCTGAACGCGCGCGTAGAGCCGGGCCCGCTGTTGGATCGTTTCGGTCAGCAGGGCCTTGTCGGTCAGTCGGTCTACGCGGCGGTCGACAAATCGGCCACGGTTGGCTCCGAGGGGCGGTGTCATGCCGGAGTGAAACACGTTGCGCAGGATATCGGGGTCCGAGATTCCCACCCAGGCCAGTGAGTAGCTTTCGAAATTTCCTTTCTTGATGTCCGAGTAGAACGTGCCCCACTCCCAGGACGAGAGTTTCAGTTCTACCCCGAGCGCCGACAGCTGGGCGGCTATGGCCTCGGCCAGGCGGCGACGGAGCTGCTGGGTAGTGGTCTTGTAATCCAGCGTCAGTCTTGTTCCGTCGGGGCCTCGCCGGGGATAGCCGGCACGGTCGAGCAGGCGGCCGGCCCTGTCGGGAGCGTAAACGATCGCCGGGCCACCGTCGTGGTGCGCCCAGTGCTGGGGTGGCAGCAGGCCGCTGGCCACCCGGGCTCGGCCCGCGAGCAGGTAGTCGACAATGGCCTGTCGGTCAATGGCCATGGCGAGCGCCCTGCGCACACGCTTGTCGGCGAGGGCAGGGTGGTCGAGGTTGAGCCCGAGGTACTGGAAACTGTTGGAGGGCGACCGCCTGATTTCGAGATGGCCGGCGTTCTCTTTGAGCCAGCTCACGGTGTCGGGATCGAGCGCGTTCTGCACCAGGTCCACCGAGCCGTGCTGCAGCTCGAGCGCGCGCATGGTCTCGTCGGGGATCACCCTGAACTCTATGCGCTCTATGGGCGGGTGCCCGTCGGCGTAGTCGGCGTGGGCTTCGAGCAGTATGCTGTCTCCGTGACGAACTTCGACCAGGCGGTAGGGGCCAGCGCCGATCAATTGCTCGCTCGACAGGTGGCGCTCAGCCGCCAGGTCGGACGGCAGCACGGCGAAGCTTGCCGCCTCCAGGAAAGCGGCGTCGGGTTGCGAGAGCTTGAACACTACCTCGTAGGGCCCCGTCTTTTCAATCGATTGCACCGAAGCGAGCATGGCCTTACGCGGCGACCCCAGGTCTGGATCCATCAGCGCCCGGTAACTGGCCACTACGTCGTCGGCGGTAACGGGTCGTCGGTCATGGAAAACGAAGTCCGAGCGCAACTTGAACCGCCACGTCAGCGGGTCGACCGCCTGCCAGCTTGAGGCCAGCCAGGCGACCGCCCGGCCACCGGCGTCGCGGCGAAGCAGCGAAGCAAATAACAGGCTGGCGATTCGCGAAGAGTGCGCGTCGGTGGCCAACCTCGGGTCGAGCTGGGTGGGCATGGCCTCCAGGGCCACGGCCAAGGTGCCGGGCTGTCGTGGGGGGGCGTTGCAGCCCGGCAGGAGGAGGATGGCCGCGGAAAGGGCTATCAGCGCCAGGCAGACCCCCGCAATTGCCCGCGGGACGGGGGTTTCCGGCGCGGTGTATAGAATGCCTCTCATCGCTCTGTTAAACTAAGGAGTTTGGGGCCAGGGGCGGCGGAGGTAAGTAGATGATTGCAGTGGTGAGAGAGTGGACGGCCCGGGCCGCGGTGGGTGTTGCGTGTATAGTCCTCCTGGCGGGTCCAGCGGCGGCAGCTGGCACGGCTTCGCCCGGTTCTCCGAGCGAACAGTTCCCGCCTTTTGACGAACTTGTTCCCAACGTCGAGTTCTGGACCGACGTGTTTGCTGTCTACAGCAGCAGCCAGGCTGTCTATCACGATATGTACGACCTCGGACTGGTCTACAGGGTTGTGGATTTTTCTGACATTGTCGACGGCCGACTTTCGGCAGCTGCAAAGGACCGCGCTATCAGGGCGCGCCTGGGCGCCGAAAAGACTCGTATAGCCGCTATGCTCAAGTCCGTGGCTGCCGGCAGTCTCAAGAACGACGAAGAGAAAAGAATCGCCGCGCTGCTCACCGAGAGAAGCGGAGGCGTTAAGTCGGGCCTGCGCCTTGCTGGACAGTTCCGTTATCAACGGGGACTGGCCGACCGTCTTTGCGGTGCCCTCGGCCGAAAGGCCAGCTACGCCCCCGAGGCCTCCAAGCTGCTCGCCAGGCACGGTGTACCCGTTGACCTGCTGGCGCTGCCGCTGGTCGAATCGTCTTACGTCATCGCCGCGCGTTCTTACGCAGGGGCAGTGGGCATCTGGCAGTTCACCTGGGGCACCGGGCGTCGCTTCATGAACGTCGACCATACCTACGATGACAGGCGCGACCCCATGCGTTCCACCGAGGCCGCGGCGCGCTACCTGCGCGAGAACTACGACCGGCTCGGATCCTGGCCGCTGGCCATCACTGCTTACAACCACGGCGCCGGTGGCGTGGCTTACGCGGTCAGAAAACTGGGCACCGAAGACCTCGGCAACATTGTCACCAATTATCGCAGCCGTCGTTTCGGCTTTGCCTCTCGCAACTTTTACTCCGAGTTCCTGGCCGCGCGCGACGTTGCCGCGAGGGTCGAGGAGTTCTGCCCCGATTTGCAGGTGCCCGAGTGGGACGTCAAGACCGTGGAGTTGGATCACTACGTGGCCCTGTCGGAGCTGGCCAGCTGCGCGGGCGTGGACGAAGCGAGGCTGGTTGAACTCAACCCGGCACTGTCGCACGAAGTCATTCGCGGTCGCGCGTGGGTTCCTTCCGGCTACAAGCTCAACCTTCCGGCAGACAAGGCCACCGCGTTCGGCACGTCCTACGCGGCGCTGGCCGCGTCGAGTCTGCACAGCGAGCAGCAATACTACCTTTCGAGTCACAGGGTAGGCAGGGGGCAGACACTGTCGCAGCTTGCCCGCAGCTACAGGACCACGGTGCGGGAGTTGCAGCGTATCAACAACATCGTCAATCCGCGTTCGCTCAGGTACGGGCAGCTGATCAAGATCCCGGTAGCCGGCTCGCGATCGGCCAGCCCGCGATCGGCCGGCTCGGCGGCGATTGCATCGTCGTCATCGGCGGCCAGCAGCGGCCAGACGCGGCACCTCGTTCGCAGGGGGGAGACCCTGGATCGCCTGGCCCGCCGCTACGGCACAACGGTGGGCTACCTGCAGTACCTTAACGGCATTCGCGACCCGCGTTCGCTCAAGTATGGCACTTGGATACAGATTCGGCCCGGCGGCAGTAGCGCGACTGCGAGCGCGGCCTCGATGGTTCACCAGGTGCGTCGCGGACAGACTCTGTCGCAGATAGCCCGGATATACGGCACATCGGTGCCCGCGTTGCAGCGCCGCAACAGCATCTCCGACCCTCGTAAGCTCAGGCAGGGACAGGCGCTGCAGATACCCTGAGCGCTGCGGTATCGGTCGCCGCGGCGGTTCGGGGACCGCGACTGGAAGGGGCGGGCTCTCCTGACTATGCTGGTCTCTACGCCGCCCGGTTATCGCGGGTGGTGTGGTAGAGATGGAACTGGCTTTTCTCCAATTGGCCGCTACGGCCTACCTGGTATCGGCGCTCGCGTTCGGTGCCCACGTGTTGTGGTCGGTCGAGCGCGCGGCTTCGGCCGGCCCCCTGTTGCTCGGCCTGGGCTTTCTCGTTCATGGCTTGTCGATTGCCTGGCGCACGGTTGATTCGGGATTGGTCACGGTGGTGGGCTTCGCCGAGGGCCTGTCGTTTTTTGCCTGGCTGGTAGCCGGTGCCTGGCTGGTGGCGCAGCGCCGCTACAGCCTGTCGGTGATAGGAGCGGTGGTCAGTCCCCTGGCCTTTGCGCTCACGCTGGCCGCGGTCATCCTGTTTACCGGTGCGCGGGCTGTGCCGGCCGAGTTGATGGGCCCGTGGTTGCCGGTACACGTCTCGCTCGCGTTTCTCGGAAACGCTGTTTTTGCACTGGCCTTTGCCGTCAGCGTTATCTACCTGGTGCAGGAGAACGCGCTCAAGTCGCACCGTGCGGGCTCGGTGCTGAACCGCCTGCCGTCACTCGAACAGCTCGACAGGGTCAATTTCACCTGCCTGGCCTGGGGCTTTCCGCTGCTCACCCTGGGCATCATGACCGGCGGTCTGTGGGCGTCTGCCTACTCGGGGCAGTTCTGGTCGGGCGAACCCCGCGAGATTTTTTCTATCGTGCTCTGGGTGCTCTACGCGGGCTTGTTACAGCTGCGCTTCACACGTGGCCTGCGCGGACGTCGGGCTTCCCTGGCCACCATGCTTGGTTTTGCCATACTCGTGCTCGCCTACCTTGCGGTCAATGTACTCCCCGTGGCGGGACGGCACGGTGGGGGCGTGCTCTCCTGATACAGATCCATGGCACGCGGACTCCTGGTCTACGGCATCAATCACCACAGCGCACCGGTGGAATTACGGGAGCGCCTGAGCGTGCCCGAAGAGGCGCTGGCGCAACGCCTGGGCGAGCTGCTCGAGGTGCCGGGCGTAGAAGAAGCGGTGTTGTTGTCGACCTGCAACCGGGTTGAGATGATAGCCTGCTGCGTGGGCGACGTTTCTCGCGGTGAATTGCTGCACAAGGCCCTGCTCGCCGACAGCGGGGTAACTCCCGAGTTGGCCGAACCGCACGCCTACCAGCACACTGGCAGGGAGGCGGTGAGGCACCTGTTCCGGGTGGCCTCCAGCCTGGACTCACTGGTGGTGGGCGAGCCGCAGATACTGGGGCAGATGAAGGACCAGTATCTTCTGTCGCACGGCCACAGCAGCACGGGTGTGGTGCTCAACCGTTTGTTTCACAAGAGCTTTTCGGTGGCCAAGCGGGTTCGAAGCGAGACCGGCATCGCCTCCAAGTCGGTTTCGCTAGCGTCGGTGGCCGTAGACCTGGCGGGCAAGATATTCGAAAGCCTTGAGGGGCGCACGGCGCTCCTGCTGGGCCTGGGCGAAATCGGCGAGGTAACGGCGCGGCAGTTACTGTCGGCCGGCGTGGAACGCCTGCTGGTGGCCAACCGTACGCTTGAGACCGCGCTCGAGCTGGCTCGCGAACTCGACGGCACGGCTCTTCCGCTCGAGCGCATGGCGGGCTACCTGCCCCTTGCCGACCTCGTCATAGGATGCTCGGGCGGCGGGCAGCTCGTGATGGCGGCCGAGGTATCAGCCGCGGTCAAAGAGCGGCGGCACCGGCCGATGTTCTTCATTGATCTCGCTGTTCCCCGCAACTTTGACCCGGCTATCAACAACGTCGATGGCGCCTATCTGTACGACCTGGACGATCTCGCTTCGGTGGCCAACGAGAACAAGAGTTCGCGCCGCAGGGAAGCCAACGAGGGCGAGGTCATGGTTGAGCAGGAAGTCGACAGCTTCTGGCAGTGGTTCGAAGGCTTGGAGCTCGTGCCCACCATCGTGGAGCTGCGCGAAAGCGTCGAACTCATCAGGACCACCGAATTGATGCGAACCCTCGACAAGATGTCTCTTGACGAGGAAAGCCGCGAGCGCGTGGACCAGATGACGCGCTCGATGATGAACAAGCTGTTGCACTCGCCCACTTCGGTGCTCAAGGAAGCAGGCGGCAGCAACGAGGAAACCGGGCTGCTCAGCGCGACCAGGCGGTTGTTCGGGCTGGGAGACCCGGAGAAGTGAAGCTGCGCCTGGGCACGCGCGGCAGCGAGCTGGCCCTGCTGCAATCGGGCCTGGTCGCCGACCAGCTGCGCGGAAGCCACGACGGCCTCGAGGTCGAGCTCGTGGAGATCAGCACCACCGGTGACAGGGTCCTCGACCGGCCGCTGCGTGAACTTGGCGGCAAGGGTTTGTTCGTACGCGAGCTGGACCAGGCCTTGCTCGAGGGCCGCATCGAGTGCGCAGTACACTCGGTGAAGGATCTGCCCTCTGCGCTCGAACTGGGGATTGTTCTGGCCTCGGTGCCGGCCAGGGAGAGCGCGGTCGACGTGCTGCTGACCCGCGGTGCCCGTGGGCTGGACGAGCTCGCCCAGGGCGCGACGGTGGGCACGACCAGCCCGCGCCGTTCGGCACTGCTCAAATCAAAGCGCCCGGACCTCGAGATCGTGTTTCTGCGCGGCAACCTGGGTACGCGTCTTGATCGCCTGAGAAACGCCGAGTTTGACGCGACATTGCTCGCCGCCGCCGGACTGAAGCGCCTGGGCCTGGACCTGGGCGATCTATGTTGCACGCCGCTGGACCCGAGGGAGTTCTGCCCGGCGCCGGGTCAGGGCGCTCTCGGTGTTACCGCGCGGTCGGTCGACGGCGAGGTCAGGGGACTGCTCGCCGCCATCAACGATCCCTACAGCTTCGAAGCCGTCGGGGCTGAGCGCGCGGTTGCCCGGCGACTGGGCGCGAGTTGCTATTCGCCTGTGGCCGCCTGGGCGCGACACGAGGACGGTGTCCTGAAGGTAGAAGGCACGGTGGTGAGCCCCGATGGCCGCCTGGTGCTCAACGAGGCGGCCGAGGGAGATCCCGGTCGCGCTGTGGCACTGGGGATCGAGGTAGCCAACGGACTACTGGCGCGGGGAGCGGCCGATGTAATGGCCAGCGCGGAGGCGGGCGATTGACCGGCAGGGTTGTCCTGGTCGGTGCCGGCCCGGGTGACCCCGGGCTGCTGACCCTCAGGGGCCGCGACTGGCTGGCTTCTGCCGACGTGGTTCTCTACGACGCTCTGGTCGACACGCGCTTGCTCGCGCTGGCCCGGGAAACTGCCGAGCTTCGCCTGGTGGGTCGTCGCCACGGCCTCGAGGTCTCCAGCCAGGCAGAGGTCAACGAAATGATGATCCGCTACGCGCTGGACGGGCGCGTGGTGGTGCGCTTGAAGGGAGGCGACCCTTTCCTGTTCGGGCGCGGGGGTGAGGAGGTCGAGGCCTGTCGCCTGGCCGGTGTCGACTGCGAGGTTATACCCGGAGTGAGTTCGGCCCTGGCCGTGCCGGCCCTGGCCGGCATACCCCTCACCCACAGGGACTATGCCTCATCAGTCACCATACTCACCGGTCGTTCGGGCAAGGGGCGCGAGGGCAGAGAGCCCGACTGGGCGGCGCTGGCCGTTTCGGGCTCGACCATGGTCTGGCTGATGGGAATGCTCAAGGCCGACTACATCGTCGAACACCTGCTGGCCGCGGGCATGGACGCTGCCACCCCGGCTGCCGCGGTGGTGCGTGGAAGCACCGCGGCGCAGGCGTCCGTGCTATGCTCGCTCGAGGAACTACCCGGCAGGCTCAGGAGCTCCAAGCTGCGTCCACCGGGAGTGCTGGTCATAGGCGAGGTGGTAAAGCTCGGAAGCGAAGGTGGCAGCTGGGAAAAACGCCCTTTGTTCGGGCGTCGTATCGTCGTCACGCGGGCGGCAGAACAAGCCGCTTCCTTCTGCAGTCGGCTCGAGCAACTCGGCGCCGAGGCGGTCGAGTATCCGGTGATCGAAACCCAGCCCATTACCGAGGGCCCGGACATCGACCGGCTGTTGCCACTGCTATCGAGTTTTGACCTGCTCGTGTTCACCAGCGTCAACGGCGTAAATTGTTTCTTTGACCTTCTCGCTGCGGCCAACACCGACCTGCGCGAACTGGCCGGCGTCGATATCGCCGCTATCGGCCCGGCGACGGCGGCGGCGATAGAGGCGCGGGGCCTGCGCGTGGCTTTTCAACCGCAGCGCTACCGGGCCGAGGAGCTGGCCGACGCGCTGGGAGACGTGGCGGGCAAGCGCGTACTTATCGCCAGGGCCGAGCTGGCCCGCGAGGTTCTGCCCGACACCCTCGCCGAACGCTCGGCCGTCGTGGAGATACTGCCGGTCTACCGCAGCGTGATTCCCCGGGCTACCGGCAGATTTGAAGAGCTGGGCGAGGTCGACATGGTCACCTTTGCCAGCCCCTCGGCGTTACAGCACTTCGATGAGCTCAACGATGGGCGAGCGGCCGAGTTGCTGGCGGGCAAGGCGGTGGCCGTCATAGGCCCTGTCACGGCCGAGGCGCTGGTCGACAAGGGCATTACCCCGGACGTGCTACCCGACGAATGGACCACCGCGGGCATGGCGGTGGCAATCGAAAGCTACTTTGCAAACCAGCAGGGGCTGCCGTAGCATCTCTTTATCATGGCGTTTCCACTGCACAGGATGCGCAGGCTTCGCAACAGCGAAGGCCTCAGGCGCATGGTCCGCGAAAACAGCGTGGCCCCGGCCGACCTGGTCCAGCCTTATTTCGTCTGTCCCGGCAGCGGCGTTGAGAACCCGGTGTCTTCGATGCCCGGGGTCAGCCAGCTGTCGGTCGACAAGGTGACCGAAGCTGCGTCGAGGACCGCCGACGCGGGCGTGGCGGGGGTGCTGTTGTTCGGCATACCCGAGCAAAAGGACGCGGTGGGCAGCAGCGCCTCGGACGACACCGGTGTTGTGCAAAGGGCGGTGGCGGCTATCAGGAAGGCCTCACCCTCGTTGCTGGTCATTACCGATGTCTGCCTGTGCGAGTACACCGACCACGGCCACTGCGGTGTAGTTACTGATGGCAAGGTTGACAACGACCGTACCCTGGAGTTGCTTGCCAAGACCGCCCTGTCCCAGGCAGAGGCCGGAGCCGACATGGTCGCCCCCTCGGCCATGATGGACGGNNAGTACACCGACCACGGCCACTGCGGGGTTTTAGAGGGCGATCAGGTAGACAACGACGCGACCCTGCCACTCCTGGTAGAGGAGGCCCTGTCGCACGCGCGGGCCGGCGCCGACATCGTTGCTCCTTCCGATATGATGGATGGTCGCGTGGGTGCCATCAGGGCCGCCCTCGATGAGCACCACTTCGAGGAGCTTCCCATAATGTCTTACTCGGCCAAGTACTGCTCGGGTTTTTACGGACCGTTCAGGGAAGCGGCCGAGTCGGCACCGCAGTTCGGCGACCGGCGTAGCTACCAGATGGACCCTGCCAACTCGGCCGAGGCCCTGCGCGAGGTGGAGCTGGATCTCGAAGAGGGTGCCGACATCGTCATGGTAAAACCGGCAATGCCCTACCTCGACGTCATCAGGTCGGTCAAAGACACCTTTGCCTGCCCGCTGGCTGCCTACCAGGTCAGTGGCGAGTACTCCATGCTCAAGGCCGCGGCAGAGCGTGGCTGGCTCGACGAGTCACGCGTGGTGGCCGAGTCGCTGCTGGCAATCAAGAGGGCCGGCGCTGACATACTGATCAGCTACTACGCCACCGACGTCGCCACCGGCGCCGTCTGAGGCCCCCGATGTCTGTGCTTGCTCGCTGTCGCTGGCTGGTGACCGTCGCCGTGCTCGCCCAGCTGGCCGTTCTGCCCGCCGCGGCCACGGCCACGGTTGGCATGGAGAAGCAGCTGGGCGAGGAGTTCGTCAGCCAGGCGCGCAAGGGGCTGCCGCTTATCTACGATTACGAGATCAACGAGATGGTGTCCGAGATCGGCGGTCGCATCGTTCGGGCCTTGGGCATACAGCCCTTTGACTACGAGTTTTTCGTCGTCCGCGACGACAGCATCAACGCCTTCGCCGTCCCCGGAGGCAAGATTTTTGTTCACGCGGGTCTCATTTCTCGCGTGAAGTCCGAGGATGCATTGGCCGGTGTGCTTGCTCACGAGGTCGCCCACGCTCACGCGCACCACGCGGTGCGACAACAGCAGAAGGGTGCCGTCGCGGGCTACGCAAGCCTGGCGGGTATTTTTCTCGCGCTCATCAACCCGGTGCTCGGCCAGGCCGCGCTGATGGCCTCTCAGGCAAAGACCCTCGAGTACCAGCGCGACTTTGAACGTGAAGCCGACTTCCTGGCCCTGGAGTACACCCGTCGGTCGGGCTTCGACCCGCAATCGATGCTCGAACTGCTGCGCGTGATCTACGATGAGCAGAAAATAAACCCCACCAGTGTGCCACCTTACTTTCTTTCGCATCCGCTCACTGCCGAGCGAATGGCCAACATCGAGGCTGCGTTGGGCAGGTTGGAGTGGGAGCGCGAGAGTGCACCGGTGGCGAGTAAGCGCCTGCTGCGCGCGGAAGCGGTTGCCCGTGGCACTTCACAGCGGCGGGCCAAGGCCGTGGGCGATTACGAGGCGGCGGTGAGTTCGGCCGACGCCGGCGAAGACCGTTTGAGCGCGGTCGAGATGGCCGGTGTGCTGATGGTGCACGGCGAAGACTACAGCACTGCTTTGGCCTACCTGCGCGAAGCCGTCGCGGGGGGNNGGGACGCGACATGGACCGCGAGCTGGGCCATACCTTGCTGCGCCTGGGCGAGTACGACGAGGCGCTGCCTCTGCTCAAGAGAGCGGTCGAAAAGCGCCCGGGCGATTGGAACGCACTTGCCGACCTGGGCGAGACCCACTATCGCTTGTCCGACGCAGAGCAGGCCGTGGCCGCCCTCGAGAAGTCATGGGAGCTCAGCCCCTGGCGTCCACGGGCTGCGGAAAGTTTTGCACGCGCTCTCGACCTGGCCGGTAAGCGCGAACGCGGCTACTACTTTCTCGCCGTGGTGGCAGAGACCACCGGGCGCCTGGACCGTGCCCTGTTGTACTATCGCAAGGCCCTGCCGGGGCTCGAAGAGGGCGGCGAGGAGTGGAAGCAGGCGTCTTCTCGGCTCGAACAGCTTGAAGACGCCGCCGGGCAGCTGCATCGGCGACCGAGACCGCCCGTCGCCAGGCCACGAAGGTTGTCCAACAGTGGCTGAGCGCGTGATCGCGGGCGTGCTGCCGCGCGTGCGAGCAATGAAGGCTTACACCCCGGGCGAACAGCCCAGCGGTGGCGAGCTTGTAAAACTCAACACCAACGAGAATCCCTATCCACCGTCACCGACGGTGGCCGAGGCCGTGCGCGCCGTGAGCAATGGCGACTCGCTGAGGCTCTACCCGCAGCCCGCGAGCGATGATGTCAGGGCCGCGGCCGCGGCGGCCTGGCAACGACCGATCGAGGGCGTGCTCATCGGCAACGGCTCCGACGAACTGCTGTCTGTGCTCACCAGGGCCTGCCTTGAGCCGGGGCAGACCGTGGCCTGGCTGTCTCCCACTTACTCGCTGTACCGCACTATGGCCGAGGCTGCAGGAGCCCGCGTGGTCGAGCTGCCCGTGCAACGAGAAGCAGACCACAGCCGGGCGCTGCTCGACGAAGATCTGGCTAAGGGCGACCCCCGGCTGATCTTCGTGTGCAGGCCCAATTCGCCCTGGGGCGAGACCGTTGGCCTGGACGAACTCGGACGGTTGTGCCGTTCGACCGACGCCCTGGTGGTGGCCGACGAGGCCTACATTGATTTCAGCCACGCCGACTCGGCCCTTGAAATACTTGACCAGCACCAGAACCTGGTCGTACTGCGCACCCTGTCAAAGGCGTTCTCGCTGGCCGGCGTCCGTATCGGCATTGCTTTTGCCACTCCCGACCTCGTTGTCGAGCTGGATAAGCTGCGCGACTCCTACAACGTGTCGCGGCTGAACGCCGCCGCCGCCGTGGCCGCCTTGCAGGACATGGACAACCAGCGCGCCAACTGCGAGAGGGTGATGGCCAGCAGGCAACGTGTGATCGAACGCCTGCGTGCTGCCGGCTGGGAGCCCTGGGCCAGCGACGCCAATTTCTTCTGGTTGCCCTGTCCGGGTGATGACGGGAGGGCGGTCTACAGTCGCCTGGCCGACGCGGGAGTGCTCGTACGCTGGTTTGATAGCCCGCAGTTGAGCGGTGGCGTGAGGATAACCGTGGGTACCGACGAACAGATGGACCTGCTCGTGCAGTGCCTCGGAAACTTTAACTGAGCCCAGGTCGTTCTGTCCGGTGGCGCAGTCTACTCGGCAGTGGGCGCTTCCTTTGAGGCAGGAGCTTCTTCGACCTGGGGCGCTGAGAGAAAGTCGTCGGCCACGAGATCGGCCCTCGAGTACAGGTACTGGGGTACGGCCATGACCATATTGCCGCCCTCGCTCGAGAGATAGTAGCGCTTGTCGTCGTCTTCGCCGACGCTGCCGGCAAGGGCCGAGCCGCAGGAACGCCCGTCGGCTCTCGCCATCGCCACTCGCAGCGAGGGCGGCCGCAAGCCGTACAGCCCGAGGGTAGAATCCTTGCTGTCCTCGGCCACGATGCTCTTGCCCGCCAGTTCAGCCAGGTCGCCCACGGCGCGGTCAATGCGCATCTCCTTGAGCAGCCTCTGGCCGTGCTCGGTGATCATGGTCCAATCGTCGGCCGCCGACGTCCTCGTGAGCTCGAAGCCCCGCTTGTCGTCACGTTTGATCGACAGCGACGTTATCTCGCCCGGCAGGCAGTCGAACAGGCCCTTGTCTCGCAGCTCGTCGAGCGGCTTGGCGAAGGTCGCCTTCGTGGCCCGATCAACCGCGGCCAGCTGTCCGTCTCCCAGGCGCGACAGGTAAAGGCCGGCTGGTTGGTCTGCCGGGGCGCTGCCCAGCTTGAAGCCGGCCAGGCCGTCCAGGCCGACTCTCAGCGACAGGCTCACCGACGGTTCGGCCAGGCCCGTGGTCGCGCTGTCGGCGTGGTCCTGGTCGTAGAAGGCCGTGGCCCTGGTAGTCGAAAGCGCCTCCAGCAGGTTGGACACGACGCGCGCGTCGGCTCGCCCCTCCACGGGCTCGAGCAGCTGCCACTGGTCACCGGCGCGTTGCAGTTCCATTTTGCCGGCCTCGGCAGTCTCGAGGGTCATGGCTATAACGTCCGCCGGTTTGAAGTCGAACAGACGCTTCTCCCTGAGGTCGAAGACCGACTTCTTCACCCCGGTGTGAAAGATCAAGGGCGTGACGACGATCTCCCCGGCGTCTTCGATTCTCACGAAGGCCTGGTAGCCCACCGGGGTGGTGTCGCCCACGACGATATCGTCCAGTTGTTCGCCGTCGTCCAGCCGCATTTTTATGCGGACCTGGCTGCCGTTGTCTTCGAGCCCGTAAACCGACAGGTCTTCGGCCTCGCTCACGGCAATGCGCCGCTCGACCCTGGTGTCGCGTATGGCCTTGATCAGCCGCTCCACTGTAATGCGGTCGGCGTCCACGGTCAGCGGGGCGCTGATCGACCAGTCGGCCGCCTCGTCGCGTTCAAGGACGATGGTCGTTCCGTCGGGGTAGTCCATCGATATGTGGGCCACGGCCTCGACGTCAAAAGACATAAGTTCGTCGGCGTACAGTTCGGCCTCCATGCGGGGCCTTTCGACACTGTAGAGCCAGGCGGCGGCCGCGATGGCGATCAGCGCCAGCAGCAGCGTACGGCGTGGGTTCACAGCGAGGTTCGCCGCCACCACACGGCGATGCCCATCATGAGTATGAACTCGGGTAACAGCAGCACCGAAAGATAGAAGACGTTGCGGCCTTCTTTTGCCGTCAGGTGTGCGCGAGAGGCTCTTACCCCGCGGGGCGGGATAGAGATGAGTTGGCTCTCGCCGGCCAGCCAGCCAGTGGCCGACAGCACCAGCGCGTCGTTGAACAGCTGCCTGAAGAACTGGTTGGTGAGCAGGCTTGCGTCTCCCAGCACCACCATCTGGAACTCGCCGTCGCCTTCGCCACCTATGGCTTCTGCGAAGCCGCTCACGGCCGTGGCCACGACAACCGGCCCCTTGATGTCGGCGTCCTGCAGCTTGGCCTCGCTTGAATCGAAGAGCGTGTCGAGGTCGGTCTCGGCCCAGCTGGTGTCCGAAGTGAAGGCCAGTGGCTCTACGACCAGCCCTGCGCGGGGCGAGGGCGAGGGCGTAACCGAGCGCGCCAGCGAGAACAGGGTACGTTCTTTCATCGAGGCCACGGCCGGGTGCTTGCCGTAGCGCGCCACCACGGGGTCGAGTCCCAGCGACAAGCCCTGGAACATCCGTACCTGCTGGTCAACGATGACGTCGTCGCCCACCAGTACTCCCCACTCGGCCATGAAGCCCGCAAGCCCGCTGTCCCGCCTTGGCTCGAGTGCCACCAGCAGGCGGCCGCCGTTTTTCATGTAAGCCCTGAGCAGTTCGAATTCCCGGGGAAACCAGTCCTTGGCCGCGCTCGATATTATGAGCACGTCGGCATCATCGGGCACGGCGCCGAGCTCGGGTAAAAAAAGCGAGTCGACGTCGTAGTTCTGGTTGACCAGCTCCTGCTTGAACTGGCCAGTGCCGCCGGGACCACGAGGGTCGTTGCTGTCGGGCTCACCGTGGCCTTCCACGAAGTAGATCTTCTTGCGCTCGCCCCCCGCGAGACTATGGATGCCGTTGGT
>DBZX01000089.1:0-691 GCA_002311335.1 bacterium UBP10_UBA1149 | reverse complement strand
AGGTGGCCTCGTCGGTCTTGGTGACCAGCGTACTCCTGTCGCCGTAAATGATGCGCAGCGAAGGTACCTGGGTGACCGCGGACTTCTGCGCCAGTTCGGGGCGAAGCTGGGGGTCGATGATGCTGTAGCTCAGGTGGTCGTTCTCGTAGCGGTATGCGGCCAGGAGTTCGCCCAGCACCGGGTCGCTGCCCCCCTGCAGGTAGGCTTCGATGACCACGTCTTCTTCGAGCGCGCCCACGATCTCGCGCGACTGCTCGGAGAGACTGTTGACGCCCGAGGCGCTCAGGTCTATGCGGCCGTGGTAGCGTGCAGCCATGAAGTTGCCCATGATGAGCACCAGCACGAACAGCAGCGAGTAAGTTATGGCGTTGGCGCCGTATCTAGTGGAGCGCTGGCGGAGAAAATCGTTGACCGACGAAGTCGAGCCGCTGGTAGCGTAGACGGCCAGTGCGGCTGCCCCCAGCAGCAGGTGGCCGAGCGAGTACCAGCCGAAGGAGAAAAAGCTGTCGGCTGGTTGCCGGGTCATCAGGTGGCTGATGAGGCCGAAGGCCATCAGCACCAGGCCGGCTATGGCCAGGATGGGGGCACGTGGGCTCACGCCTTCCACCTCGCCGATTCGACGGACCGGTGGGTGAGAAAGAGAAACGCTCCTATGGCGCTGCCGAAGTAGACCAGGTCGGTGGCGTCTATG
>DBZX01000058.1:18685-29523 GCA_002311335.1 bacterium UBP10_UBA1149 | reverse complement strand
GGTCACCGACACCACGGTGTCGCCTAATGTCGCCACCGACTGGACCACGATCTCGGTGCCCCTGGGCTATGTTGAGTACCCGGCCAAGTACCCCAAGGCCATAACCACCCTGTACCCGACCTGCTCGCGGCTTACGCCTTACCGCTACTACGCCAAGAGGGGAACGACTAACAATCTTCTCGTGTACTACTTCGGAGGCGGCGCGTGCTGGGACAACCTCTCCTGCAACGTGGCGCAGACGTTCGCCCAGGCCATCAGCGAATCCTATGACCCCGCGACTGGAAGCACCGGGTTCACGGATTTCAGCGATTCCTCCAATCCTTTTGCCGACTGGAACGTGGTGCTGATTCCCTACTGCACGGGCGACATTCACTGGGGTGACGCCTTCGGGGGCTATGGCGGCGGCGGCGGTGTTTACCACCATGGTCGACACAACGCGTCGCTGGTCGAAAAGTACGCACGCGAGCATTTCGTAAACCCCGACCGGGTGTTCGTTACCGGCTCGAGCGCGGGGGCCTACGGCGCCCTCCTGAACTCCGTGCCGCTGATGGAATTCGTCTACCCAGCCTCTCACTTCGACGTGCTGGCTGATGCCGGTGTGGGCGTGGCGGATCTGACCTGGCAAGCCAACTATTTTCCAAATTGGGGGGTGGCGAAAACAGTGCCGGATTATGTGCCGGGGCTCGATGGCCCGGTAGAAAGCATGGCGATGTCGAACATATGGGCCAGCATAGCCAACTATTATCCCGACCACCGGTTTGGCCAGTACTCAACAGCCTATGACTACATACAGTCCCAGTTCTTTCGCGCCATGGGAAATCCGAGTAACCCACTGACCTGGACGGCTTGGTGGGACACGGCCTGCGACTGGAACACTGAGGCCATGACAGTTCTGGGTGATACGGAAGTGGCTGTGACCGGTGACAACTTTCGCTACTACGTTGGTGCCGGCACCCAGCACACCATCTGGGGCAACGACAAGATATTCCACGACACCCATGGTGGCGTTCCAACGCTGGCCACCTGGATAGGGGATATGCTTGACGACAATCCAGCCTGGGTCAACGAGACCTGCACGGACTGCAACATGATCAGCGTGTGTTCGGGTGGCGACAATTCGGGGCAGGCCTGCTCTTCGGATCTGGATTGTCCCGGCGGCGGAACCTGCTCGGCCGACCCGACACCGGCTGGCGTGGAGTCGGCGTTTCCGGGCTACCCGGTTGTCGACTGCCCTGCTCCCTGAGCGGACACTACGCGGGCGACGTTAACCGGGGCAGGCCGGCTGGATGAAGGGCAGCCCGGCCGGGTCACCCCCGATCGGGGGGGCAGTGGCGCGCAATGCGGTGCTCGTGCGCCTTACAGCCTTGACACAGGTGCCTTCCTGACCGCATTCTTGTCGACAGGTTGGGCATTGCCCGCGCCTCTCGCAGCCCCCAACAAAGACAAAGGAGACCCTCACATGAAGAAGTTTTTTCCTATCGCTTTTGCCGCCGCCATGGCCATGACCCTCACGGCGTTTGCCGGCCCCTCGTTGGCCGCTTACCCGGTAAATACCTGCGTTGCCAAGAAGATGGGCGCGGCGGGCAAGTTCTGCGCTTCGGTGCTCGGTGCCTGGAGCAAGAACGCCGACGACTCAGTGTCGCGCGACGCTGCCATCACCAAGGCGGCGACCAAGCTCGACGGCAGCTGGACCAAGTCGGAGACCAGCGCTGCCAAGAAGAACGTGGACTGCGCCGACACCACGGCCAGCTCTGCCGACATGCGCGTGTCGGTTGAAGCGGCGGCCGCGGCGTTGGCCGCCACCGTGCTCGACGGCGTGGACACGGGCGACAAGTTCGACACCGGTTGCCGTGCAAAAATAAACAAGGCGGCTGCCAAGCTCTGCCAGGGCCTGCTCAAGGCCGAGGGCAAGTACATCAAGGCGCTCGTCAAGGACAAGGACGGCACTGCGCTGGCGGCGGCCGTGGCCAAGGCCGAGGCCAAGTTTACCAAGCTCTATGACAAATCGGTTGCCAAGGCGCTGGGCAAGGGAGTGACCTGCCCGTCAACGACCGACGGTGCGACTATCAAGTCAGCCGCGACGGCTGCGTCGGATGATGTGGTCACCGACACCACGGTGTCGCCCAACGTGTCTACCGACTGGACGTCGATCTCGGTGCCCGTGGCCAATGTTGAGTACCCGGCCAAGTACCCCAAGGCCATAACCACCCTGTTCCCGACCTGCTCGCGGCTTACTCCCTACATGTTCTTCGTCAAGAAAGGCACGACCAACAACCTGGTAATGTACTACCAGGGTGGTGGCGCCTGCTGGGACGGCCTGTCGTGTAACGTGCTGGGCATTTTTGGCGACACGGCCTCCGAGGCCGACAGCCCGGCGCTTATCTCCACGGGCTTTGCCGATACCGACAACCCCGACAATCCTTTCAAGGACTGGAACCAGGTCTTCGTGACCTACTGCACGGGCGACGTTCACTGGGGCGATGCCTTCGGGGGTTATTCGGGCGGTGGCATTTATCACTACGGTCGGCACAACGCCTCGCTGGCCGAAAAGTGGGCGCGCGAGCATTTTGTAAACCCCGACCGGGTCTTCGTAACCGGCTCAAGCGCGGGCTCCTACGGTGCGGTGATGAACTCCGTGCCGCTGATGGAATCGGTATACCCGGCGTCTCGCTTTGACGTTATAGGGGACGGCGGCAACGGCGTCATAACACCCGAGTGGCAGGCCAACTACTTTCCGAACTGGGGGGTAGCCAATACCCGGCCCGATCACATCCCGGGTCTCGATGCACCCCTGGAGACGACCTCGATGGCCGAGACCATGATCGGTATAGCCAACTACTTTCCCTCGAACCGGTTTGCCAACTACACCACCGCCTACGACGGCAGCGGCGGCGGCCAGTGCGCCTTTTACCAGGTGATGCTCAACCCGGGCAACCCGCTGGCGTGGACCTCCTGGTGGGAGCCTACCTGTACATGGAACTCTCAAATGAAGGCGATGTCCGAGCAGATTTCCACCGCGGCGTCGAACTACCGCTACTACATAGGCGCGGGGTCACGCCATACCGGCTGGGGCAGCGACAAGGTCTACACCGATACTTCGGGTGGCGTGCCCACGCTCGTGGACTGGGTCAACGACATGATGGACGACGAGCCGTCCTGGGTCGACGTGGAGTGTACGGACTGCAGCCTGATTGCTACCTGCCAGGGTGGTGATACGCCGGGCGGTCCCTGCACTGTTGATGGCGACTGCGGTGCCGGCGGTTCCTGCGATGATGACCCGGTACCTAGTAGTCTTCCCGCCGGTCCCTACCTGGGTGGCGGAGTTGTGGATTGCCCCTAGGAGATTGGGCGACTGTTAAAGATGAAGGCCGTCACTGGAAAGTGGCGGCCTTTTTTTTACCCGTCGGCTGCTGCACCTTCAGCCGCCGAGCTGGTACATTTCCATGCGCCGTCGCGGGGGGGAGTCGCCGCTGGTGGCCTGGGTGCGAAGCTCGGAGTAGCGATCGTCACGCGCGCGCCAGCTGGCCAGTATTATATCGGTGAGCTCTCGGTCGTCGGCGCCGCTTCTCAACGGTCCTTTCAGATCGACGCCGCCCTCGGCAAACAGGCAGTTCACCAAGCGGCCGTTGGTGGTAAGCCGCGCTCGCGTGCAGGCGCCGCAGAAGGGGGCGGTCACCGACGACACCACGCCGACTGTTCCCTTCCCGTCGGTGTAGCGGTAGCGGCCGGCCACCTCCGAAGGCGAGCGTCGCTCCAGTGGCTCCAGCGGCCAGCGAGCGGCCAGCCGCTCTAATATCTCGGAAGCGGTTACGACCTGTTCCATTTCCCAGCCATTGCGCGTGCCGACGTCCATGTACTCGATGAAGCGCAGCTCGACTTCCGTACCACGAAAATGTTCGGCGATGTTCTCGAACGAATCGTCGTTCATGTCACGGACCACCACGCAGTTGACCTTGATCGGCGATAGTCCCGCTTCGACCGCGGCCGTGATGCCCGCCAGCACGTCTTTGAGCTTGCCGCGGTCGCCGTTCATGCGTTGGAAAATAACCGGGTCGAGGCTGTCCAGGCTCACGGTGACCCGGTGGAGGCCAGCCTTGGCCAGGCGAGTGGCCTGCTGCGCGAGCAGCGCGCCGTTGGTGGTCAGGGCTATGTCGTCTATGCCGTCGATGGCAGCCAGGCGTCCGATAAGATCGCCGAGGTCGGCGCGCACCAGCGGTTCGCCGCCGGTTATCCTCGCCTTGCTCACTCCCAGGCTCGCAAGTATGCCCACGAGCCTGGCGATTTCTTCGTAGCTCAGCAGCTCGGGCCTGGGTAGAAAGCTGTAGCTCTCGCCGAAGAGGTCGGCCGGCATGCAGTAAGGGCAGCGAAAGTTACAGCGGTCGGTGACCGATATCCTCACATCGGACAGGCCACGGCCCAGGGTGTCAACACAAGCGCTCACTGGTGGTTACCGGTCGGCTATCGCCTAATCTTCGGCCAGGCGACGTTCGAAGCCGTCCATGGCCTTGTTAAAAACCCTCTGTACGACCAGCTTCAGCAGCCATCCAAGCCCAGGTATTTTTGAGTTGAAGCGCGCTCGCCACTCGATGAGTGTCCCCTCGCCGTCGTCCGAAAAATCCACCTCGCCGAGGTGGTCGCGTATGGGCATGGCGCCCTTGACCAGGCTGTAGGTCATGCGTGTGGGCACGTCGAATTCAAGAATTTCTTCGTACACCGGCATACCGGCCGAGGTTATGACTCGCACGCAGCCGCTGCCGTTGGGAGCAGGGTCGCCCTCGCGGTCGAGGTGTACGCGTCCCAATCCGGCCCAGTCCTGCCACGACACGTGGTCGGTGTACAGGTCCCAGGCCTGCTGTCGGGGCGCCGCTACTGTTCTGCTTACCGATACTTCCTGCATGCGGGTGAATGTAACAGCTGGCCGGGGGAGTGGAAAACGGCAGAACTCTTGCTCGCTGGCCGCCGTGCTGAGGCGCTTCAGCCGTACTGACCCCCCGGTTGCGCCGGGGCGCTGAGCGCTGGGTTTCGGAACAGGTAGGCCAACAGTGTGGGTTTTGCCGGAAGCAGGGCGGCAAAACTGTTTGTTATGTGGAAAGCAGGCCAAGGTGGATTGACGATGCCCCCCCAAAGAGGTGACAAACAGATGGTGATTGTGCGGCAGGTAGCACTGGTACTGACGGTGACCGTGATGACGGCAGCCGTACTGCTGGGCGCACCGGCCCTGGCGATGGCCGTCTGCGGAGACTCGGTGGTCGACGTGGGCGAGACCTGCGACGATGGCAATACTACAGCGGGCGACTGTTGTTCGGCCACCTGCCAGATCGAGGTGGCGGGAACGGTCTGTCGCGCGTCGGCCGGCGAGTGCGACCTGGCCGAGAGCTGCGACGGCCTGGCCGACTCGTGTCCGGGCGATGGCTTTGTTGCTGTCTCGACCGTCTGTACCGACGAAGGCGTCGGCTGCACCAGCGATCTCTGCGATGGGGCGGGAGTCTGCGTGCACACGGAAGTTGACGCCGCCTGCGACGACACCCTGTTCTGCACAGGGGTAGAGAGCTGCGACGCGGCACTCGACTGCCAGGCCGGCACTCCCCCTGATTGTAGTGACGGCGAGGCCTGCTCTGTGGATTCGTGTAATGAACAGGCTGACGTCTGTATTCACATGCCAGCCCATCACCTCTGCGGCGACGGCGTCTATTGCAACGGTGACGAGATCTGCAACGTGGTTACGGGTTGCTCGGCCGGCACGGCGGTAGACTGCTCGGGTCTGTCGTCGAGCTGCTCGCTGGGAAGCTGCGACGAGTTGACCGAGGCCTGCGTGTCGTCGGCCGTAAACGAAACGGGTGCCTGCGACGATCTGGATTTCTGCTCTACCGACGACCAGTGCACGGCAGGCGCCTGCACGGGGACTTCAGACCCACAGTTCAGTTCCAAGCTGAAGATGAAACGCGGAACGGGCGCGGCTGACGATTCGTTCACGCTCAAGAGCACGCTGCAGATAGGATTCCTGGCGGGACTCGACTGCCAGAAGTCTATGGACATAGTGCTCACCGGCAGCGATGGCACGGCCCTGTTTGCCGCCCAGGTGCCCGCGGCTACGTTTCCCAGCCTGCTGGTGGGCAACAACTCGGGTCGAAAAAAATGCCTGCTCAGGGACAAGACCGGCACGGTCGCTGGCGGAATGCGCAAGGTGAAACTGATCACCGTTCCGTCAAAAGGGCTCGCTAGGCTCAAGGTGTCTATGAAGGGCGTGGAGCTGGACGGCGCCCTCGGGCAGGTGTCAGTGCTGGCCAGCATGATGCTCGACTCGGCCGGCAGCCCCCTGGGCTCATGCCTGACGGCCAAGCCGATGATCTGCAGCAGCCGTGGCTCCAGGATCATCTGCAAAAAATAACCCTCCGTTCTCCAGCCGACTGGTCTCAGTAGCCCCGGAGCATACTCTTGGGGTCGCCCTGCTCGGCGCTGCTGCCGCGTTCGTAGAGCACCACCGAGTTGGCCAGCCGCTGGGCCTCGTGGACGTCGTGGGTGACGATCACGGCCGGCACCGAGCGGCGGGCGAGGGTGCCCTGCAGCAGGGCGATCAATTCGTCGCGACCGTCCCTGTCTATCGACGCGAAGGGTTCGTCGAGCAGCAACATCTCCGGTTCCACGGCCAGCGCACGCGCAAGGGCAACGCGCTTGCGTTCGCCCCCGGACAACGAGCCCGGCGACGCCTGGGCCAGGTGTTCTATGGTCAGCTCTTCGAGCAATTCGGCAACCCGCGGTCCGTCGCGTTCGCCCGCCGGCAGACCGAAGGCGACGTTGGCGCGCACCGACTTGAAGGGGAACAACGCGTTGTGCTGGGGCATCCAGCCCACGTGCCGTCGCCACGCGGGCACCCACAGCTTTGTCCCCGAGTCGAAAACGGTATTGCCGTTAAACGCGATGCGGCCCGAGGCGGGGCGTTCCAGCCCGGCCAGCGCTCGCAGCGTAAGCGTCTTGCCCACCCCCGATGGCCCGAACAGGGCCAGCACGCCCGACTCGAGTTTGAAGTCCACCTTCACGCTGAACGATCGCTCGCCGCGACCCGCGGTGAGCGCAAAACAGGCCTCGAGTACAGGACCGCTCATCGGTCGCGCTCCGTGGATCGTGTCTCGAGCTGCGACGCCGCAAGCACCACGGCCAGTGACACGGCGGCGAGCAGGGCTACGTAAAGCAACGCGCGGCCGTCGTCACCGCTTTCGTAGGCGCTGAAAATCTCCAGTGGCATGGTGTTTGTCGAACCGGGCATGTTGCCGGCGAACATGAGCGTTGCGCCGAACTCTCCCATGGCGCGAGCGAAGGCGAGCACGGCTGCGGCAGCAAGACCCCGCCACGCGGCTGGCACGGTGACGCGCGCGAACACGGCTGCCGGTGACAGTCCCAGCGAAGCAGCCGCTTCTTCTATCTCCCGGGGGACCGCGGCTATGGCCGCCTGGGCGCTGCGTGTGAGTATGGGAAACGCCACCACGGCCGAGGCAATTACCGCCGCGGCGGGGGTGAAGATAATACGCAGCCCGGCGGCGTCGAGCAGCCCGCCCAGCGGCCCCCCGCGTCCGAAGACCAGCACCAGCAGGTACCCCACTACCGACGGCGGCAACACCAGGGGCAGCAACACCGCGGCGTCCACCAGCGAGCGGCCGCGGTAACGGCTCCGCGCCTGCAGGCGGGCCAGGGGTAGCGCCAGCGGCAGGGTCACGAGCAGGGCGGCGGTGGCAACCTGTAACGACAGCAGCACCGGGAAGGCGTACTCGGCGTTCACCGTGTATCTCCGGGCGGCGCCAGGAAGCCGTACTCGGCGAGCACCTTCTGCCCCGCTTGCGAAGCGACGAAGGACAGGAAGTCGGCCAGCTCGTCGGGCGCGTCGGCCGACAGCGCGGCGACCAGCAGCGGTTGCGTCGAGACGCCCGGCCGGGCGCGGTCGAGCAGCAGCAGGTCGTCTACCGTCAACAAGTCACTGTCGTATACGATGGCCGCGGTAACTTCTCCTCGCCTGGCGTAGGCCAGCACCGCGGCCGTACTCGAAGCGTACACGGCGCGCTGCTTGACGGCCGGCCAGATGCCCAGCGCCTGCAGGTAGTCGCGCGCGTAGCGGCCCACTGGCGCGGTGTCGGGGTCGCCCATGGCCAGCAGTTGGCCAGGGGCCAGAGACGCGAGTCCCTCGAAGCTGAGCCCCTCCGAGCGCGCCGGCCCCGCGAGCACCAGTTGGTTGCCGGCCACGACCACGCGCGAGGAGGGGTCCACCAGGCCTTGCTCGAGCAGGCGGTCCACCTGTCGGGCCGAGGCCAGGAACACCGCGTGGGTGGGCGCGCCGGCTTCGACCTGCCGGCGCAGGCTGCCCGAAGCTCCGTAATTTACGTTGACGGTCAGTGTAACCTGCGACTGCGCGCGCCAGGCGGCCATCAGTGCGGGCATGGCCGCGCGCAGACTTGAGGCGGCGGCAATGGTGGCTTCACCGCGCCCGGCGCAACCCGCCAGGAGCAAGAGGCAGGCAGCGCTCGCGCGTGCTACCCCGGCGCAGCTTGATCCTGTAGAGCGCACGGTCATGTCGGCGCAGTATGTACGACTGCCGGGGTATATTGAAAGCGCGTGGTGACGGTGGCGCGGTAGTGGGCAGTTACTTTGGCGCCGGGTCTGCTATCCTGCCGGGGCGGGCTCCCGTTGGCAGGACACGCGGGGCCCATCGCAGAATGGAATACGAGGGAGACTGAACGGTGACCAGGCGGACCATGGTAAGGCTGCTCGTGGGGGCGTTGTGCGTGCTGCTGCTCGTGGCGGGTATCACCATCTACGCGGCCGAGAGCGGAGAGGTAGTGTTGCTGCGCACGAAGGGTGGCGACGGGCAGTGGCGGGAGACCCGCGTGTGGATCATACAGTCCGAGGGCGAGCTGTGGATAGAGGCTGCCACGCCCGACCGTCCGTTCATGGCCGATCTCGAGGTGGATCTCAAGGTGGAGATCGCGCGTGGTGACACCGCCACCCCTTACTGGGCACTGGTGGTTCACAGGGACATAGCCCACGAATTTATCCGCGAGGAGATGCGCGTGCGCTACGGCTGGGCCGACTGGTGGATCGGCCTGCTGCTTGACAACAGCCGCTCGGTGGCCATACGCCTTATGCCACGCGATGGCGCTTGAGAGCGGGCGCTTGTTGCAAGGGCTGAGGGCGAGCGAATGGCCGGCCAACAGGACTTGAGAATACGTGGACACCTGGTCATCCCGGGGTCCTTGCTGAGCGTGCGCTACAGTCGAGGCGGCGGCCCCGGTGGCCAGAATGTCAACAAGGTGGCCACGCGAGTGGAGCTGTTGTTTGAGATCGACCGCGCCGCGGGGCTGCTGGGCGCGACGGTGGTCGAACGCCTGCGCAAATCATGCTCGCGACGCATGGACAGGCACGGCCGCATACGCATCGTGGCCGCCGAGTACCGTCACCAGTACCGCAACCAGGTAGCCGCGCGCGACCGTTTGCGCGAACTGCTGCTGGCCGCGCTGTCTGCTCCGCGCCCGCGCCGCGCCAGCTCACCGTCGCGGGCCAACCGCGAGCGCCGGCTGCGCTCCAAGCACCACCGCGGCGCCGTCAAGGGACTGCGCGGCACCGTCACCCCCGACGACTGACAGGGGACAACAGGCAATATGAAATTCGATAACCGCGTGACCAGGATGCTGGGCGTTGACACGCCCATAGTGCAGGCGCCCATGGGCTGGATAGCCCGTTCACAACTCGCGTCGGCGGTGTCCAATGCCGGCGCAATGGGCATCATCGAGACCTCGTCGGGAGAGCTCGACGCGATTCGCAACGAGATAGCCTTGATGCGCCAACTCACCGACAAGCCTTTCGGCGTCAACGTGGCGCTGGCCTTCGTGCGCGATCCCGACATCGTCGACTTCGTGGTCGAGCAGGGGGTAAGTTTTGTTTCGACCTCGGCCGGCGACCCGCGCAAGCTCACCGCCTCGCTCAAGGACGCCGGCCTGACCGTGTTCCACGTTGTGCCCACGCTACGGACTGCCATGAAGGCCGTGGACGCGGGCGTTGATGGCCTTATCGTTGAGGGCGGCGAGGGAGGTGGCTTCAAGGGGCCGCGCCCGGTGTCGAGCCTGGTGCTGGTGCCGCTGATACGATCGCGGGTCGATGTGCCGATAATTGCCGCCGGCGGAATTGCCGACGGAGTGTCGATGGCGGCCGCCTTCGCGCTGGGGGCCGAGGGCGTGCAGATGGGGACCCGCATGGTGTCGTCCGCCGAGTCGCCGGTGCACGAAAACTGGAAGCGGGCCATAATCGGGGCCGCCGAGACCGACACGGTGTTTCTCAAGTCGGGGACCGGTCCCTGCCTGCGCGCGCTGCGAACCACTACCTCCGAGGCCCTGGAAGCAGGCGAGGGCGAGGCCATGGCGACGCTGGCAGGCGGGGTCAAGCAGGTCTACTTCGATGGCGACCTCGAGGCCGGCATCGCGTTGACCGGGCAGGTAGCCGGTCGCATAGACGAGGTAAAAACAGTGGCCGACATCATCACCGACACCGTGCGCGAGTATGCCGCTGCGGTAGAAGACCTGGCCGCCCAGCTCGACCGATCCTGAAGACAACCGCCCTCGGGCTGGACACACCGTTGCCGCGGGGCAATACAACCCGGGCGTGGACTACGACCTCAAGATAAGTAACGCGACCATAATCGACGGCAGCGGCGGTCCGGCCTTCACGGGTGACGCAGGCGTAAATGCCGGTCGAGTAGTGGCCCTTGGCCGCGCACCCGGTGAGGCCCGCGAGACCATCGACGCCGGTGGGCGCGTGCTGTGCCCGGGCTTCGTAGACATACACACCCACTACGACGC
>DBZX01000058.1:0-18614 GCA_002311335.1 bacterium UBP10_UBA1149 | reverse complement strand
GGCTTCGGGGTAGCGCCCACCAGGCCCGAGCACCGCGCGCTCATTATGCGCACGCTCGAAAAAGTGGAGGGCATGAGCTTCGAGTCGCTCAATGCCGGCCTCACAGATGACTGGCCCTTTGAAACTTTTCCCGAGTACCTCGACGCGGTCGAAAGTCGCGGCGCTGCCATCAACACCGCCGTGCTGCTGGGCCACACTCCGCTGCGTACCTGGGTGATGGGCGAGGCAGCTGCGGAGCGCGAGGCCAGCGAGGAAGAAATAGCGCAGATGTGCACCCTGGCGCGCGAGGCCCTGGCCGCCGGCGCCCTGGGCTTTGCCACCTCGCGGTCTCCCACGCACATGGGTTACGGCGGGCTGCCGGTACCCAGCCGAGTGGCCTCTTACGAAGAGGTCTGCGCGCTGGCGCGCGAGCTCGGGGCCGCCGGGCGCGGGATAATGCAGGCCACGGCCGGGCCCGAGTTCCTGTTCAACGAGATGGAGCAGATCGTCCGGGAGACCGGCCGCACGCTCAGTTGGACGGCGCTGCTCGCGGGCATAGCCGGCCCGGGCAGCGGGCAGGCCATGATGCGCAAGTCGCAGGAGATGGTGGACCGCGGTGTCGACGTGGTGCCGCAGGTGAGTTGCCGGTCGCTGCAGTTCGATTTCACCTTCGACGAGCCGTTCCCTTATGAAGCGAGGCCGGAGTTCGCCGAAATCTCCAGGGCCACCACCACCGCCGAGCGCATGGACATCTACGCGGACCCCGCGTGGCGTGAGCGTGCCCGGCAGGGCATAGGTCCCGAGCATCCACCCGAGTTTTTCAACGGGCTGTGGGAGCAGATGATAGTGAGCTCCTGTGCGTCCGAGCCCGACCTGGAGGGCCGCCGGGTGGTGGAGCTGGCGGCTGAAAGCGGTGTTGCCGCGCTCGACCTGGTGTTAGACCTTTCGCTGCGCAACGAGTTGACGGTTCGCTTTCGCATGCCCTTTGTAAACTACGACGAGGCCGAGGTGGGCGAGCTGCTCACGGCTGACTGCGCGGTGCTGGGGCTGTCAGACGCCGGCGCGCACGCGAGCCAGCTCTGCGACGCATGCTTTTCTACCCACTTGCTGGGCCACTGGGTGCGCCACAAGGGCGTGCTCTCGCTGGAGCAGGCCGTGCGCATGCTCACGGCACGACCGGCCGAGGTCTTCGGGCTGTCGGATCGGGGTCTGCTGGCCGAGGGCCGGCCGGCCGATCTCGTGCTGTTTGATCCCGAGAAGGTGGCCGCCGGCGAACTAAGGCGTGTGAACGACATGCCCGGCGGCGCCGACCGCCTGGTCGTCGACGCTACCGGCATAGATCTCGTGGTCGTGAACGGCGTGATCATTCGTCGCGACGGTCGCGACACTGTATCTGCCGACGACCCGCTGCCCGGCCGCCTGCTGCGTCACGGTAGCGCCGCCTCGGCGACGGCCTGAAGCGGGAAACGCCGTTCCTCTCAAGCCCGGCGCACGAGACCGCGGGCCAGCGCCGACAGCAGGTCGCCCGCCAGTACCAGCAGTGCCCCCAGCAGCACGTAGAAGAACAGCTCGTCGTAAAGATTGCCGGCGCGGGCGTCGCGTATGAGCGAGCCCAGCGACAGCACGCCCAGCATGCCCAGCACGGTGGCTTCACGAACGCAGGTTTCCCAGCGGTAGAAGAAGTACAGCAGCAGTCGCGGCAGCAGGCCCGGAAACACAGCGGCGGCGGTCTGTGATCTCGACGCGCCGGCGGCGGCCAAGGCACGCGCGGGCGCCGGCGGCATGTTTTCCACGGTCTCGGCTCCCAGGCGGCCCAGTATGCCGGCGTTGTGAAGGGCCAGTGCCAGCACGGCCGGCAGGGCCGTGTAGCCCAGCGACTCCACCAGCAGAAAGGCCCACAGGTACTCGGGTACCGCGCGCGCAAACAGCAACAGCGCGCGCACCGAGTGGTTGAGTACCGACCAGGCCCAGCGCGCCCAGCGCAGTCCTGGTCGTCGGTCGGCAACGCCCGGGCCGCCGAAGAAGGGCGCCGGGCGGGCGACGTTTCGCGCCGCAGGCCAGCAGGCCAGGTAGCCAACCAGCGCCGCCAGCACCGAGGCCAGCACGGCGATGGCGGCCGTAGATGCGAGCGCCGTGCTGCCTCCGTCGGCCATCAGGGCGGCGGCCCAGTCGTACACGGTCTGCCAGTCGGCAGTGGAACCTGCGTCGAAGCCGCCCTGTTGTTGCACGGGCCAGGGACGAAGCTCGCCCGTAAAGCGCTCGAGGTTGGCCAGGCGGCGTTCACCGCTGAGTTGCTCAAGCCCGAAGTCTCCGCCCATCCACGAGAACACGACCAGCGCAGCCGTGGCCCACGCGGCGGTTCGCAACAGCCGGCTGCGTGGGCGCGTTCGCCTGAGTTCTTCGGCGCTCATTTTCATCGCGCGGGAGTCTCGCCGAGAAACCGTTGCCTGAGCGCGCGGCTTGCCATGTCACTCACTGCTATCAAGGCAAACAGCGCGTAGAGGTAGGTCCACAGTTCGGCGTACAGCGATTCGTTCCACGCAAGTCGTATGAACTTGCCCAGCGTTTCGGGGCCGAAAAACCCGAGTACCGCGGCCGACCTGAGCGCGCACTCAAAACGATAGAAACTGTAGGCTGCCATGTCGGGCAGCGCGCGTGGCAACAGCGCTACCGAGAAGGCCTGGGCCGCGGTCGCGCCGCTGCCGGTCAGTTGCACGGCGGCGTCGCGCGGCGCCTCGTCTATCATCTCGGAGAACACCTTGCCCAGCGTGCCGGCGTAGGGGATGGCAATGGCCAGCACGGCTGCGGTGTCGCTCAGGCCCACAGCCGCCAGGAACAGCAGTGCCCACAGCAGCTCGTGTACCGAGCGCGCCAGTGTCATGACGACCCTCGCTGGCGCGTAGACCAGCGGGCCCAGGCGGCGCAAGACGGCGCGACCCCCAGGCCCCGGCAGTCGCCACCAGGCGCTGGCACCCGCGAAGCCCAGCAGCAGCGCAACTGGAACCGCCAGGCTCATGGCGGCCACGGCCAGCTGCACGGTTCGCCAGGTGGCGGTGGCTACCTGCAGCAGCAGTGGTGGCGCGCCCACCGGCACGAAGGGCGAGCCGTAGTCCAGGGCCGGCCGCAGGGCATGTGAGAAAAAACGCGCGAGCAGTTCGAGCGAGTCGAGGCCGGGAAGCGCCAGTTGGCCCTGGGCGCTGAGCAAGGCGGCCGAGGCGAGACCAGCGGCCGCGATCGCGCCGACCACCGCGCGCCGCGTGCCCGCGCGGCTGTCAGTCGCGCTGCTCATCTTCGCTCGGATCCAGCGCGTACAGCGCCTCCAGCTCGTAGTCACCCAGTTCTGCCGGTGCGCAGTCAAACAGCAGGCGGCCGCGCCTGAGGCCCAGCAGGCGACCGAACAGTCCGCGCGCGAGCTCGAGGTTGTGCAGGCTTACCAACAGCGCAAAACCCTGCTCGCGGGCCAGCTCGAGCAGCAGCGCCAGGGTGTCACGCGCCCGCTCGGGGTCAACACTGGCCACCGGCTCGTCGGCCAGCAGCACGCGCGGGCCACCGAACAGCGCGCGCGCCACGGCCACCCGTTGCTGCTCGCCGCCCGAGAGCTTGTCGCTGCGCTGGTAGAGCTTGTCGCCCACGCCCACGCGTTGCAGCAGTTCGAAGGCACGTTGGGTGTCGGCGCGGCGGGGCTTGAGCAGCGCACGCAGCGCAGTCAACAAGCCTCCGCGGCCGAAGCCGCCGGCCAACACGTTGGCCACCACCCTGAGCTCGGGCACCAGCGCGAGGTCCTGCGGTATGAACGCGAGCTCGGATCGCGTGCGGCGAAGTTCGCGCTCACCCATGTCCGAGAGCAGGCGCCCGTTGATGGCCACGCCACCGGCAGCGGCGGGCACGGTGCCGTTGCAGGATCTCAGCAGCGTGGTTTTGCCCGCGCCACTGGGGCCGACCACGGCCACGCACTCGCCGGGAGCCATCGCCAGGTGGTCAACTGCGAGCACCGTCCTGCCGTCGTAGTCTACGCGCAGGTCGTTGATTTCGAGCATCGGATTCAGCGCGCGGTCCCCCGGGTCCTGAGCAGGCCCAGCTCACGGGCCACGCGCGCTATGCTCTCGAATTCGTCGTCGCTGGCGGCGATCAATCTGCTGCGGGCAAATGCCGCCAGCAATGCCGGGTCGTCCATGGCCATGAGCGCGCGAGCCAGCCGCGCCGTCGTGCCCGCGCCGAAGAGCCGCTCGATGTCGGGGTGGGCCGTCATGTTGTAGTCGGCGTAGGCAGGGGTCTTCCACAGCACCTGGCAGTCGGGCGTGTCCACGCGGCCGTCTGCCACCATGCTGTCCCAGGTGAGGTAGTTGATGACACCGGCCTTGATGCGGCCGCCCGAGCACACCAGCGCTGCCGTGCGCGTGTGGCTACCGGAGAACCCGTAGGCCTGCTCAAAAAACTCTGCGGGCGACTTGCCCGTGGCGCGGCGCAGAAAGTACTCGGGCATCAGCCGCCCCGAGGTCGAGCTTTCCGAACCGAAGGTGAAGGGCAACGAGGCAATGGCCAGGGGAAACTGCTCCGAAGGTTCCAGTCCCGCCGAGCGGTGGGCAATGAAGTAACTGTAGTAGTGGGGGTCTTCGGCGCCCTGCACGATGGCGTGGGCGCCGGGCACCGCCGCGCGGGCCTGCACACCGGTGAGTCCACCGAACCAGGCCAGCAGCACGTCGCCGTTCTTGAACATCTCTACCGAGGCCTGGTAGTCGGCCGCGGCCACATACTCCACGGCTATGCCCAGGCGGCGGGCCAGGTAGTCGGCCACGGGCTTGTACCTGGCCTTGAGCTCGGTGGCGTTCTGGTCGGGGATAGCGGTGAAGCGAAGCGCGGTCGCTTCAGCCGGGGGATCCGCTTGGGGAGGGTTTGCGGCCGGGCTTACGCTGCTGACCAGCAGCGCGGCTAACAGCGCGGCGCGCGTCAAAAGCAGCATGGTAACTTTCCTCTTCGCGCGAGCATTTTCTGAGTCGGCGAGCCAGACAGCAACTAGGGCAGCCGTCGTTGTTTTTCAAGCAGCGGCGAGCACGATTTCTTGACTGACGAGTGTCACTGACATATGTCAGTCAGGTGCCGCAAGCCGCCGACAGCACAGCAGTGGAGACCCCGCCGCGAGAACTCAAGCGCCAGGCCACGCGCGACAAGTTGATGGTTGCAGCTCTTGCCGAGTTCAAGCGCGAGGGCGTGGCCGGCGCGCAGATCGAAAACATAGTGCGCACCGCCGGCGTCGCCCGCGGCACCTTCTACCTGCACTTTCCTACCCGCGAGCACGTGCTGCTCGAGCTCTTGATGGATTACCAGCGGCAGGTTGCCGGGCAACTCGATTCTTCCAGCCGCGCCGAGCCCAAGGCGTTTTTGCGCCAGGTGGTCCACGCCATGGTAGAGTGCCTGTCGCGGGAAGACCGCGAGCTCTTGCGCGAGATGTTCGTGGCAGTGTTCAGGCACACCGCCGAGCTGGCCGACAAGGAAATCGAACTGGTCATGGTGCTTACCGCCTACCTTGAAGAAGCCAGCCAGCGCGGCCTCGTGCGCAGCGGACTCGAAGCCTACGAAACCGTTACCATGCTGCTGGCCGGATTGTTCGGCGTCATGATGCTTGACGAACACGAGGGTAACAGCCTGGGCGATCTCACCCGTCGACTCTACCGCGCGGTGGACGTGTTCGCGGCCGGGCTCGCGCCGCCGGCCTGATCTGCACGGCAGACAATTTATCCAAGGAGACGACGCCGTACATGGCCCAGACAGACCACCCGATTAATCCCGACGTCGAACTCATCGAGGGCACGTTCTACGAGCGTGAGCCTTTTGATACCTACCGCTGGATGCGCGACAACGCGCCCGCTTACTGGGATGAGCCGTCGGGAATATGGGGTATCAGCCGTTACAACGACATACTCAAGGTGGCCAAGGATCCCGAAACTTTTTCGAACACCGGTGGCATCAGGCCGGCCACGCCGCCGCTGCCACACCTGATCGACCTCGACGATCCCGAGCACAAGAAGCGCCGCGGACTGGTCAACAAGGGCTTCACCGTTCGCCAGGTGCAGGCCCGCGAACCGCGCATACGCGAGATCTGCCGCGGCCTCATCGACAAGGCCGTCAGCAAGGGTGAGTTCGACTTCGTGATGGATTTTGCCGCGTGGCTGCCGCTCATCGTCATAGGCGACATGCTGGGCATAGACCCGGCCGACCACGCGACCCTGCTGCGATGGTCCGACGAGCTGGTGTGCGGAGCCTCGGCCAACGATCCCGTGCAGATGGAAAAGGCCGCGCTGACGATGTTCGAGTATACAGACTACGAGCAGAAGGTGATCGCCGACCGCCGGGCTCGGCCGAGGCAGGACGATCTCATCAGCATCCTGGTGCACGCCGAGATCGACGGCAAGAAACTGAGCGAAGAGCAACTGCTGTACGAGTCGTTGTTGCTGCTCGTGGGTGGCGACGAGACGACTCGCCACGTGATAGTGGGCGGCATGTACGAGCTGCTGCGCAAGCCCGAACTGTTCGCGGCCCTGGTAGAAGACCAGTCGCGCATACCGATGGCCGTAGAGGAGATGCTGCGCTGGGTGACTCCGATCAAGAACATGGCGCGCACCGCCACCCGGGATGTAGAGCTGCACGGGCAGACGATAGAAGAGGGCGAGAAGCTGCTGCTGCTCTACGATTCAGCCAATCGCGACGAGCGCGCCTTCGAGCGGCCCATGGATTTTAACATCGGCCGGCACCCCAACGAGCACATCGCTTTTGGCTGGGGGCCGCACTTCTGCCTGGGCGCGAGCCTGGCCCGTCTCGAACTGCGCGTAATGTTCGAGGAAGTGGCCCGCGCCATGCCGGGCCTGCGGCTGGTTGGCGATGGGCCACCCCCGCGGAGGCCGTCCAACTTCATAACCGGCATCACCCACCTGCCGGTGAGCCTGGCCGCCTGACCGGCTGCCCGCCTGGTCTGCTGTCCCTTAGCTGCGCTACGGCGGACGACATTTTATCGCCGTTCGGCAAGCGCTTATCGCTCCCTTGCGCGGTTACCACGCAGGCCAATGCGCACCCGCGGTCGTCAACATCGCGCACAGCTCATTACCACTGCCCGTCGCCTTGCGCGTTGCTCACACCCGGATGGGGGGAGCCCCGTGGCACGAGAGTTGCAGTTTTTGGGTGGCGGATGTGTGGCTTCAGGGAGGCCCGGCGAGGGAAGCTCTTTTTAGCTGATTTTTTACCCACATGGGTGGGAAATAGCGGTTTTTACCCTGGTCAGCGGGGTGCGGGATATGTTAGTAAATGTGTCAGTTGCCCCAGGGGCTGGGGCAGTGAAGTAGGATTTCTGCAGGAGAATAGATGATGAAAACAGCTATGAGAATTATTTGTTCGGTGGCCGTTGTTGGCTTGCTGGCGGCGCCGGCTTACTCGGGAGTGGTGGACAGCCCCAAGCCGCTTTTCGGCGGCAAGGCAGCGCGTACGATTTATTACGTGCCCAACGTGATCCACAACAACGGTATGGAAACGGTGTTTACCTGCACCTCCCTGGACAGTATGACCATAAGGATAGGTATAGAGATTTTTGACTCCATAGGTGGTTCGCCTCTTAACGACGTGAGCGATCCCACGGGCAACGGCGCCGGGGACGTTCCCATAGGCGGCACATTCACAGTGGGCACCGACAACACCAAGGTTTTGAGCGAGGACGAAGTGATCTCGGGCCTTCCACCCAACATACGCGGTGGTTCGGCTAGAATCGTGAGCAACAGCAAGCGCATTGCCTGCTCGGCGGTCGTCATCGACGAGAGTTTTTCAAACGATGCTACCTGTACTGCGGGGCTACTGATCGGCGCTTGTCGTGTTGACAGCGAATGCGACAGCGTCCTGGGTGCCGGCGACGGCGTGTGTACTCCCAAGGGTCTCCCGGGCGGCGTCGCTTTTCCGCTCAAGGTGATTGCCAAGAAACAGCGCGGCGATTGAGTCCCGGCGGCGNNGGCGGCGTTAACGCCGCCCGTCTCTATTTCGCAACTGGAACCGCACGGGCTATGCTCGCGGCCAGGAGCCGTGGGCTTTCGCTGCCGCGGGGAGTTCACTGGGCCCGATGAAAATACGCAGGAACGAATTGTTCCGCCGCGTTTCGTGGCAGAAGTTGTTGGCCAACGCGGCCGAGCTTCGCCCCTACCTTGAGCCCGTGCGTCGCGACCTGCTGATCGCCATGCTCTGCAGCCTGGGTGCCGTGCTCATGGTCATCGCGCGGCCGTGGCCCATGAAGATGGTCTTCGACTACGCCCTGCTGCCAGCGGGCAGGGTAAAGTGGGTGTTTCCCTACGCCATGCTCAAGGGCTACGGGGCCATGGGCGTGGTGAGTATTTCCTGCGGCCTTCTGCTTGCCGTGAGCCTGATGTGGGGGTTGTTTACCTTCACGCAGCGTTACCTTATCGCCTCGGCCGGTCAGCAGGTGACCTTCAAGATAAGGCGCAAGCTGTTTGCCCACCTGCAGCGCCTGTCGTTGTCTTATCACCGCCGCCAACGGGTGGGTGACCTGCTGCTGCGCGCCACCGGCGACGCCAACATGATGCGCGACATGCTCGTGGACGCTGTGCTCATAGTCTTCACGCAGGTGCTGGTGCTGGTTGCCATGATCATCGTCATGGCGGCCATGGACTGGCAGCTCACCATGATCGCGCTGTCGGTGATGCCGCTGCTAGGGGTCGCCGTGTTCCGCATGTCGGGGCACTTGCGCAAGGCGGTGCGCAAGCAGCGCAAGCGCGAAGGGCAAATGGCGGCCATGGTGGGCGAAATGCTGCAGGCGGTGTCAGTGATCCAGGTGTTCGGCCGCGAGGATTACGAAGACCACAGGTTCGGCGAGTCAAACAAGCGCAACCTCAAGTCGGGGCTGAAAACCGTGAGACTGGAGGCCAACCTGGAACGCGTGGCCGAGGTCGTCATTGCCCTTGGCACCGGGTCGGTGCTGTGGTTCGGCGTGGCCCGCGTTCTTTCAGGCGTGCTCACCCCGGGGGACCTGCTGGTCTTTATAGCCTACCTCAGCGGCATGTACCGCCCCTTGCGGCGCATATCGAGGGTGACCGGTCGCCTGGCGAAGGCCTCGGCCTGTGCCGAGAGGGTGTTCTCGGTGCTCAGGGAAGACGACCGCGTGAAGGTGCACCGTGGGGCCGCCGAGGCGCCGGCTTTCGACGGGCGCGTGCGTTTCAAGAACGTGTGTTTCGAGTACCGCAAGGGCGTGCCCGTGCTGCGCGACGTCTCGTTCACGGCTAAGCCCGGGCGTACGGTGGCGATCGTGGGGCCCAACGGTGCCGGTAAGTCGACCATGTGTGGATTGCTACCCCGGTTGTTCGACCCGTTGTCGGGCTCGATAATGATAGACGGCGAGAAGATAAGCCGTTACACGCTCGATTCGCTGCGGGAGCATATAGCCGTTGTGCTGCAGCACCCGATGCTGTTTCGCGGGACGGTGGCCGAGAACATCTCCTACGGAAAACCGGAGGCCACCGAAGAAGAAATAGTGGCGGCTGCCGAGGCGGCCGACACCGACGATTTTATCCGCGGACTGCCCGAGGGTTACGATACAGTTATAGGCGAGAGGGGTGACACCCTCTCGGGCGGACAGCGACAGAAGATCGCCATCGCCAGGGCCATGATAAAGAACCCAAGCGTGTTGATACTAGACGAGCCCACGGCTTCGCTCGACGCCAGCTCGGCGGCCCAGCTCAACCGTACACTCCGGCGCCTGTCGCGACACAGGACCACCATTCGCGTGGGCCACCGCCTTTCGGAGCTCCAGGACAGCAATCTCATACTGGTGATAGAAGATGGACGTGTAACGCAGTCGGGTAAGCACGAGGAGCTGGTGCAAAAGGATGGCTGGTATAGGAAGGTCTACCGGTTGCAATCAGGTGATCCGGAGCTGCTCACCAGCGTTACTCCGGATGGGGGAGGTTCAGTTGCAGAGACGAGATAGCAGGTTGGGCTTGCAGGCGGGACGCGCCAGCCTGGCACCGCTGATGTTGATTGTCGCGGCGGGCCTGGTCACGGCGGTTATGCTGGTGCTGGGTACGCGGTCTTTCTACGACAAGACCGCCGAGCTGAAACCGGTGATCCTACCCTACGATATATTCTGGTGTGCCAAGGACGACCACTGCGAGGTCGTCGACCAGGTGGGCTGTTGTCCTTGTGAGCAGGGCGGTGCACAGGCCGCCGTGACCAGCTGGCATCGCGACGACCTCAGGCGTTTTATCAAGGACGCGTGCAGGGAAGAACCGGTGTGCGTGCAGATAGACTTGTGCCGTGCCGACGCCGAGGCGGTGTGCAGGGATCGGCGCTGCGCGATCGAGTACTCGGACCACTGACGGCGCTGGGATCGGAGTAACGAGGGTGGGAAAAATAGCTTATCTGCTCAAGGTGTTTCCGCGCGTGTCGGAGACCTTTGTCATAAACGAAATCCGTGCGGTGGAGGATACCGGCGAAGAGGTGTCGGTGTTTTCGCTGCACCACAACCCCGACGGTCCGGTCAAACACGGCATACTCGACGAGCTCAAGGCCGAGGCCGTGTACGTTGAAGACAGCGACGCTGGTCTGACCGAGAAGAAGCACGCCCGCCGTCGCCTCGAGCAGGAGCTGGCCGTGCTGTGGCCCATGCCTCCGCAGCCCTTGCGCGAACGCCTGCTGCCGCGCAAGTACGTGCGGCTCGCCACCCGCCTGGCGCAGCTCGTGGTAGAAAACGACATAGACTGCCTGCACGCCCACTTCGCATCGCGGGCCGGTCACGTGGCGGCGCTGGCTTCGCGCCTGGCCGGCGTGCCTTACAGCATCACCGCGCACGCCAAGGATATTTACCACGACGAAGTCGACCAGGAAGTGCTCAGGTGGAAGATCGCCGGCGCCAGCTTCGTGGTGACCGTCACCGACTATAACCTCAGGCACCTGCGTGAGCTGGTGGCCGACATTCCCGGTGCCCCCGAGAAGATCGTGCGCCTGTACAATGGCGTGGACCTCGAGCGCTTCGAGGCCTGCGAACCGGCGCAGCTCGCCCGCCCGAGGTGCGTGGCAGTGGGCCGCCTGGTTGAGAAGAAGGGTTTTCACCACCTCGTCGACGCCTGCCGGGCGCTTGTCGACCGCGGCTACGACTTTGATTGCGTGATCGTAGGCGGTGGCGAGAAAGAAGAGAGCCTCAAGGCCAGGGTCGCGTCGCTGGGCCTGGAAGACACGGTGAGTTTTGCCGGTTCGGTGACGACCGAGGAAGTGGGCGACTACCTGCGGGAATCGACCGCGACCGTGTTGCCCTGCATTGTTGGCGGCGACGGCAACGTGGACGCGTTGCCCACGGTGTTGCTCGAGGCAATGGCCACCGCGCGGCCGCTGGTGTCGACCGCCCTGTCGGGCATACCCGAGATAATCGACGACGGCGAGAACGGCTACCTGGTCGAGCCCGACGACGTCGCTGGCCTGGCCGACGCCCTCGCGCGCCTGTTCGACGATCCCGAACGGGCCGCAGCCATGGGCGTGGCGGGCAGAAAAAAGGCCGAGCGCTTGTTCAGTCTCAAGGTCAACGCTGGCCGCCTGCGCGACATGCTGCGGCAGGGCCTGCAGGGGGGCGAAGTCCAGTGAGGCGTCGCCGCCACGTTGTCTATGTCTGCATGGACCGGGGAGTGCCGGTGGGCGGCTACAAGGGTGCCTCGGCCCACGTTGCCGAGCTGACGAACGCGCTCGCCAACCTGCGTTGCGACGTGCACATCGTGGCTGCCCGCAGCACGGGCGATGCCTCGAGCACCTATGTGCAGGTGAGCGACCTCGGGGCCGAGCGCGGCAGCCGGCGGACCAAGGCCGCGCTGTCGGCCGGTGCCAAGGGGCCGCGCGAGCAAGCGGCCGCCACCGAGGCGCGCGGGATCATGCTCAACGAGACGGTCAGCCGCACGCTCGAAAAGATTCACAAGCGCCGCCCCATCCACGCGGTGTACGAGCGCTACTCGCTTTGGAACTACTCGGCGGTCAAGTTCGCGCGCGCAGCCGCTGTTCCTCACCTGCTGGAGGTCAACGCACCCCTGAGGGAGGAGCAGCAGCGTTACCGCAGGCTCGAAAACCCCGAGCTGGCGCGAACCCTCGAGCACTATATTTTCTCCAACACCGACAGGCTCATCGTGCCCTCGAGCCAGCTCAAGCCCTGGGTAGTAGAGCACGGCTGCGCGCCGGGCCGGGTCAGGGTGATACCAAACGCGGCCGACCCCGAGCTGTTTGCCCGGGTGGCGAGCAGCCGAGAGCAGCTCGAGCGCGAAGAGGGGACCTTTGTCCTCGGCTTCCTGGGCAGCCTCAAGCCCTGGCACGGATTGGACGAGCTGTTGCGGGCCTTCAGGTTGCTGCACCGCAAGGACAACAGTTACCGACTGCTGGTGGTCGGCGAGGGGCCGTTGCGCCGTGAGCTCGAACGCTCGGCGCGGTCGATGAAGATATTTCCGGCCGTGACCTTCAGTGGCCACGTCGAACACGACGAGATCCCGGCCTGGCTTGCACGCATGGACGTGGGCATGGCCCCTTACCCCAAGTTGGCCGGCTTCTATTTTTCGCCGCTCAAGGTTTTTGAATACATGGCCGCTGGCCTGCCCGTGGTCGCCTCGGACACCGGCCAGATAGCCGAACTGTTTACCGACCGTCGCAATCTGCTGCTGCATCGCCCCGGGGCCGTGCGCGAGATCGCCGACCGGGTGGAGACCCTGCGTGGCAAACCATCTTTGTCGGTAAAGCTGGCAGCCGAGGCGCGCAGGATGGTGAACAGGCGATTTACCTGGCGTCGCAATGCGGAGCGGGTGCTCGACATGGCCGACCGGGTCTCGGCTGTCGCTGTCACCGCGGCCAGGACAAAGGGCAAACGCAGATGAAAAACAGCAAGCTGAAACCCGAGACCATGCTGCGACTGCTCGACGCCAATCGCATGCGCCGCGCTTTTCGCCGCCTGCCGATTCTCGAAGGGCGCGAGATAGAAAAGGTCACGCTGTCTTCAACCTGGATAAAGCCGGGTCGTTATTTTAACGGTCACTACCTGTTGCAACTTGGCGACGGAGAATTACTGCGGGCCTCGGCCTTCGCGGTGGGTCACAAGCTGGCCAGTCAACTCGTGGACAAGCTCGGCGACCACAGCTGCAACGGCGCTGCCAGTCCCTCGTGTGCCCGCTGCTCGTCGTTGGCCCACCGCGACCTGCTGCTCACCTTGTTTCCCTATGACTATCGCTTGCCCACGCTGGAGCGTTGTCTCGACGCCAGACTGGTGAGAGCCGAGGCCGGTCCGGACTTTCCGTTGACCGGCTGCGAGGTCATCGCCTACCGCCCGGGCGTGCGTTGCCAGATGCGTTATCGCGACGCCAGGGGTGGCAAGGTCTACGGCAAGGTTTCTTATCGCCGCGGCACGCCCGACCGGGTGTTCGAAGTGCAGCGGCAGGCCTGGGAGTCTATCAACAGCCGCGCCAGCGGTTTTCGCGTGCCCCGTCCGCTCGCGTTTCTCCCCGGGCTGGGCTTGAGCCTGGTGGAAGCCGTGGACGGTTTTTCGCTCGACGAGGTACTGAGAACCGGCGACGGACTGGACAACTCGATCAAAAAAATAGCTTCGGCGCTTTCGGGGTTTCATGCCCTCGAGGTCGACGGGGCCGAGCGGTTGTTCGGTGTAGAACAGGAGATAGAGCTCCTGGTTTCCTGGGTTGATTTTCTTCCCACGCTTTACCCGGCGTGGGGCGAGGCCGTTGCCGAGCTGTTTGAGCAACTCAAGGCAGTGGCGCCGGCTGCGGTTGAGCCAGACGCGGTATTGCACAGGGATTTTTATGACAAGCAGGTCATCCTCACCGACGGCGACCCGGTGCTCTTAGACATGGATACCACCTGCAGGGGAGACCGCGAGCTCGATCTCGGTAACTTCTGCGCGCACCTGCGACTGCGGGCCGTGCAGTGGGACGAGCACGAGAGATCGGCCGAACTCGAGCGCTTGTTTCGCGACGCCTACCCGGTCGAAGCGAGGCAGGATCGCTTGTCCTGGTACACCGCAGCGACCCTTCTGCGGCTGGCTTGCAACTTCTCGCTCAGGCCTCGTTGGCAGAAGCTCGTTGACCCGCTGCTCGACGAGACGCGCGAGCAGATCGCGAGGGCGGGAGCCTGACGTGAGACACCGCCTGCTGTTCTACTCCCACGATACCTTCGGGCTCGGACACTTTCGTCGAAGCCTGACGGTGGCGTCTCACATCGCTCGGCGCGTGGATGACGTGACCGCGCTGATGCTCACCGGCCTCGACTCGGCCGCGAGTTTTGAGGCTCCGCACGGCGTTGATTTCGTCAAGCTGCCCGGGGTATGGAAGTCGGGAGACGAACACTACTCGAGTCGCCACCTGCGGGTGAGTTTCTCGCGCGTGCAACGGCTCCGGGAGCAACTGGTGCGCAGCGTGGCAAGGGCTTTTCACCCGGCCATGTTCGTGGTCGACAACGCGCCGCTGGGAGTGCACAACGACTTGCTGCCGACGCTCCGCTATTTAAAAAAACGCCAGCCCGGCACCCGGGTGGTCCTGACGCTGCGCGACGTCCTCGACGATCCCGGCAGCATCGTGGCCAGCTGGAAGAAAAACGGTGTCTACGAAGCCCTCGAAGAATACTACGACGAGATCTGGGTGGCTGGTTGCCGCGAGGTTTTTGACCCGGTATCGCTGTACGAGTTTTCACCCGCGGTGGCCGAGCGCACCCGGTTCTGCGGTTACGTGGCGCGTAAGCCCCGGCAAGAAGAAACCTCTGACATCATAGAGGAGTTTTCGCTCGAGCAACGACCCTTCGTAGTCGTCAGCTGCGGCGGCGGCGGCGACGGTGTCGCGCTGGTGGATTCGTGGATAGAGGCCGGTCGACGCCTGGCCAGGGACGGCATACGTTCGGTCGTATTCCTGGGGCCCGACATGCCATCGGCGGACCGACGCGAGCTGAGGCGTCGCATGCTGGCCTGTGGCGACGACTTCCTGGTCTTTGACTATCGGCCCGACCTCGTGTGTTTTCTGGGCCTGGCGGCGGCCAGTGTTTCGATGGCTGGCTACAATACGGTGTGCGAGCTGCTGTCGCTGGAGGTTCCGGCGGTGCTGGTGCCTCGGGTTGAACCCCGGGTCGAGCAGTTGCTGAGGGCGCGGGCTTTTGAGAAAAAAGGCGTGGTCGAAGTTGTTGAGCCCCATCAACTGGGGCCCGACAGCCTGGAGGCCGCCGTGCGGCGCTGCCTGCAGGCCCGCGCGTCCGGGCAGGTGGGTGGTTTGCCAGAGGGCGTAGATTTTTCGGGATTGAGACGAATGGAAAGACAGGTGCGAAGGCACCTGCAAAGGAAAAACAACTGATGAAATTGTACGACGAATTGAAAGTGGCAGTGGTGATTGCGGCGGCGGTTGCAGTGGTAGTGGCTAGCGTTGCGGGCCTGGCTGGGACGGCGATGGCCGGTGGTGAAGACCCGAAGTGGAAGGCCGATATCAACCTCTGGCAGGGCTACACCGACAACGTCCGCTATTCTCAGCCCGGTCCCGACGTGGAAGGCGCGTGGTTCACCAAGGCCAGTGCGCGCTTGGCCCGGCGTACCGGGTCCGACGTTGCCTGGCTGCCGGACCTCGTAACGGCCGCGATCAATGGACGGGTGTTCAACCAGTCATCGGCCAGGGATTCGGTCACGCTGGGGGGCCGTGCTGTTTACGAAACCGACGTGGCCGACGTGTTCGCCGGTTATGGATACACCCCGCAGCGGCTTCGCCTTGAAGACAGCGACGGAGGTGACGACGTGCACTACTCCAAGCACGTGGTGGTGTTCGGTGCTGAGCATAAGTTCGGGGTGAGCAAGGCCTGGCGCGTCAGGGCACTGTACGAAAGAGACTGGGACGAGTACGACGGCGACAACGGCGAGCGTGACTCGGAATCCTGGGCGGGCCGACTTGGCTTGCGCTGGCATTACCACGATCTGTTTATTCCGAGGGCCTACTTCAAGTACATCGAGCGCGACGCCGTCAATGACAACTACGACCGCGAAGACCTGCGCGTCGAAGTGGGCTTTGACAGCAAGTTGCCAGCCGGGGTGGAGGCCAGCCTACGCTACCGGCGTTCGGACCGGGAGTACGTCGTGGCGGGCGCCAGTGGCCCCTTCGGCTCCAACAGCAACTTCGAACGTACAGACGATGTTGATACCTATCGCGTGGGGCTCGAATTGCCGCTGCCCTGGGTAGACGGCTTGGTCCTGGAGATGAACTACAAGTACAGGACTTCGTCTTCGAGCAGGACCAGTCGCAACTATCACCTCAACGAGTACGGGCTGGGGCTCGCCTGGGGTTTTTCGAGTAAATCGGAACAGGACTGATGGGGGCAGGTGCTTATGCAGGCAAGCGCTCGGTGCGCGTGAGCACTCTCACCGTCATCGCGCCGCTGCTGTTGGGCCTGCTGGTCGCTGGCTGCAGCGAGCGCGCGGCGGATCCAGCGTCACCGTCGGTTCTGGTGGTCTGCATAGACACCCTGAGGGCCGACGCGCTGGGCGTCTACGGCGCGTCGGCGGCCAGTTCGCCCGTGCTTGACCAGCTCGCGGCCGACGGCCTGGTTTTCGATAACGCTTTCAGTACCTCTTCGTGGACGCGGCCGGCGGTGCCTTCGCTGCTCACCGGCCTGTTTCCTTTTCAGCACGGCATGCTCGAGACCCACGACGACGGCGTCGACGTGCTGCCCGACAGCGTCCAAACCCTGGCCGAGCACCTGTCGGCTGCCGGCTATCGCAGCGCGGCCTTCGTTCAGAATGATCACCTGCGACGTCGTTACAGCAACCTCGACCAGGGCTTTGCCACCTACGTTGACGACGCCGGCAAGGCGCCGCTGATAGCCCAGCGCTTTCTTTCCTGGCTCGACCAGGCCGACGACAGGCCGTTTTTTGCCTACCTGCATTTTCTTGACGTGCACTGGCCCTACGAGCCCATCGGCCTGCTGGGCAGTCGCGGCATCAGCGATTCTGACAGGAACAGGGTCGCGTCCTGGGGCGTGGAGTCCCGGCGTTGGTGGTTGCTGAGGGAGGGCGTGCGCGACGGCGAACTGGAGCTGGACGACGAAGACCTCGCGCTGCTGCGCAGGCTTTACCAGGCCGAGCTCACCGAGCTGGACGCGGTGCTGGGGCACCTGTTCGAGGTCCTGCGCGCGCGCGGGACCTGGGACGAAATGCTGGTCATCGTTACCTCTGATCACGGCGAGGGTTTCATGGAGCACGGCAGGCTCGATCACGGTTATGCCCAGTATGACGAGCTGCTCAGGGTTCCGCTTATACTTCGCCTGCCGGCGTCGCGCGGTAGAACCGGCCGGGTAGAAAACCAGGTGCAGATCGTTGACCTCACGGCTACCGTGCTGGAGCTGGTCGGGATTTCGGGCGAGCTTCCGTCGGGCAGCAGGTCCCTGTTGCAGGCGGCAGGCGGCGGTGAGCAAAGGCAGGTGCTGGCCCAGGAGACCCACGGCAAGCAGACCTGGACGGCGCTCAGGCGTGCCGATTGGAAGTACCTGCGCATAGAGGATCAAGGTGGCGGGGCACGCAGGCGCACGCTGCCCGCAGACCTGGTGGTCGGTGACCGCGTGCGCGCGAAAGGCATTTTCGTTGGGGGGCGTTTCCTGGCCGACGAAGTGAAACGGGTCTCCCGGGGAGACGAAGACCTCGAGATCCGCGCCCCGCTGGCGGCCCTGGTCCGCGACCCGGGCGTCTTCGAGATCATGGGATTGAGCGTGCAGGTAGATCCCGATGTTCGTTTTGACGATGGCGAAGGCCGGTCGCCCTTTGATCTCTTGTCCCCCGGTGACTGGGTGCGCGTAGACGCCAGGTGGAAGGGGCCCTCGTTGCGGGCCGACCGGGTCGCACTGCTGGCCGACGAATCCGAGCGCGTGCTCGAGCAGGAGGGCGTGGTCACGGCCTTCGACGTTGACGCGAACGGGGTTCTCAGGCTCCAGCTGGGTGGCCGCGAGGTGGTGGTCAACGAGCAAGCCGAGTGGAAAAATTTCTCGCCAGGCCAGAAGGTGATCTACGAATCCGGGCGCGCGGAACCGGCCCTGCGCGAGGAGTTATACGATCTCGCCGCGGATCCCGGCGAACAGGTGAACCTGGCCGGAAAAAACACTGACAAGCTGGCGGAGATGGCCTCTGCCCTGGCGGTGTTGCAGGCCTCGCTGGCCGAAGCCCCGGGGCACAAACGCGCGGGAGCACTCGACGAGAAGACCCGCCGTCGCTTGCGGAAAATGGGTTACCTGGAGTAAGAAGAGGCCATGCGCATAGCCTACGTATCAGCTGACCGCGGAGTGCCGGTTGTCGGCTCGCAGGGCAGCGCCGTGCACGTGTCGTCCATGGTCGCCGCGCTGGTCGAGCGCGGACAGGACCTGACGGTTTTCCCCGCTCGCCCGCCCGCCGACGCCAGTGCATCAGCGTGCCCGGTGGTCGATCTCACCGGCGATCCGCTGCTCGAAGAGTTGCGCCGCATGGTGGCCAAGCGCAGCCGCGAAGCCGGCGAGGAGACTCTTCGCGTGCTTCGCGAGGAGCGAGCGTACGAGGTCGAGGGCGTCATGCACTACTTCCAGGCCGACGGCGACACGGCACGCCACGCCATCGACCTGGGCTTCTACATCTC
>DBZX01000037.1:7249-8555 GCA_002311335.1 bacterium UBP10_UBA1149 | reverse complement strand
CCGGGCCCGAAACGTTCCTGCCGGGAGCGGGCATGCAATCCAGGCTGTATTCACCACCGGGACTCGTCGGGATGTACGGGTCACAGGTTTCCCCGCATTTGCCGTCGTGCACATTGAGAACCGTGTCACAGTCTGAAAAGTGTACGCACGAGAGCCCTATGTTCCCCTCCGTGCAAGTGCCCTGCGGGCAGTCGCCGTTGACCCCGCAGGGATCGGCGGTGCCCGAACAACTGCTCCTGGCCAGCGGAAAGGTGTGGTTGATAGCAGCTGCGTCGCAGGACTGACCGATACTGTACCCACCACTGCAGGTACCGTCACGTATACCGTCGTCGTAGACCGTATCGCCGTCACAGGTCGGGCAGGGGTTGAATATGTTCAATCCCAGGTACACCTCGACACGCAGACCCGTCGCGAGCTCGAACTGGCCGGTATCGACATCGACCGTACCCGCCAGGTCCTCGGCAAACCGGTGCACCTGGCAGACCGCGACCCCGCCCGCGGCCAACGGTAGAGGCGGCGCCTGGAAGCACTGGCAGATACTGCCGCCGCAGTCATCGATATCGGGCTGGAAGGGTTCGTCGCAGATCACCCGCCTGTTGTCGGCACAGCGGCAGTTTCCGAGGGACGGATCCACTCCCAGCACATCACACTGGCCGCAACTGCTGCCTCCCAGCGAGCCATCGCACCGGAGTGCCAGCCTGTTTCTCACCTGGTCGTTGACATCGGAGTCGTGGGCAACGCCGTTCGCGCCGTGGTCGATATCAGTAGCCGTCTGGCAGCGCCCCAGGGCAAGGTTGCAGCTGCCCGGTCCGCAGTCGCCGTCGTTTGTGCAGGGTTGGCCGGCCCCGGCCCACGCCCGCAGTTCGGCCATGTTCGGGCACAGTGAATGCCCGCATCCACTTGCTACCTCGAGGTCGCAGCTTTCGTCGCAGCAGTCGCCCGCGACCGTGTTGCCGTCGTCGCATTCCTCCCCGCACTCGGCCAGGCCGTCTCCACAAACGGCCGTAGAAAGGCAGCCGTTTGAACAGCAGTCGCCATCGACCATGTTGCCATCGTCGCAATCCTCGCCCGGCTCGGCCACACCGTTTCCGCAGGTCTCGACTGCGCAGCTTTCGTCACAACCGTCACCGCTAGCCACGTTGCCGTCGTCGCATTGTTCACCCGGTGCCACAACACCATCGCCGCAGTTCCAACTCGCACACACACGCCTTCCAAGCGATTCGGGGCAGGCCGCCTGCCCACAGTCGTCGCCCAACTCAAGGCCCATAATCCATGGACTCGCGCTGTTGCGCAGGCACTGCAGGTC
>DBZX01000037.1:6468-7117 GCA_002311335.1 bacterium UBP10_UBA1149 | reverse complement strand
TCGGAACATTTCCAGCGGCCGACTTGCACAGAAAACCCCTTGGTCGCTGAGAACAGGTCACCGCATCGATCTGGCTGGTGAAACAATCACCTGCCCCGCCGTTCAAGGTAAAAAGGCTGTCCTCCGTGGCGGGGTTGATCCCACTGGCCGCCGCCGAGACATCAAGCACCCTGCAGGCGACAGTGAGCCTGTCGGTTCCACCCGCGAGGGTGCGAAAGCGTGCCCTGAGGGCACACTGGTCAAAGGCGAGCGTATCCGAACAGACAGCCTGCGCGCCAACGCTCGCTACATGGCCGGTAAGAGTCAGCCCGAACACCAGGGCAACCCACACCAACAGCGTGCCAATGCTTGATAAAAGTACCGACCGGCCGAAGCACGAGAATAAATTAAGTATTCCTGCCTTTTCCATAATTCAGGCTTATCACTACTGATGCCGGCTTGTCGACGAAGGTTTTCCCCGTTGTCCCCCGGTCAGGGGGGGGGCGAAAACATGGTTGTGCGCGGCCACTAACACAGACCCCGTGTTACTGCGCGGGGGAGACCGGATTTTTCAGTGCCGGGCTCAGAACCCGAGTATGCAGCTCCCCGACACGCCCTCGTACTCGGCGCACTTCTCGGCGGTCGTGGGCACGCAGTATCCGTCGAGGGT
>DBZX01000037.1:6209-6448 GCA_002311335.1 bacterium UBP10_UBA1149 | reverse complement strand
CAATTGCCCTGGGTTCCGCAAAACGGGTCGTCGCAGGCTATGACGGGTTCGCAGCCCTGGCCGCAGGTCTCGCCCAGGCCCGTGAGGAGACCGCAGCTACCGGGGTATAAAATGTCGTACGTGCAAACCGGAACCATGCACGCACTACAGTCCGACTCGCACGTCGAGCGGTGCGGACAACTGGTGCAGTAGCCGCCCTGGCAATCCGCGTTCCAGGTACAGGGCAGTCCATCGTAGGA
>DBZX01000037.1:0-6026 GCA_002311335.1 bacterium UBP10_UBA1149 | reverse complement strand
GCTCAGGCGATTGCCGTCGTCGCATTCTTCGTTGCCAAAAGAAAACATTGTTGTTGCTCCTACCTGCCCGTCGCCGCAACTGGGAATACACCTGTCAAAGGGGAAGTCGACAGAGCCATTATCGATAAGGTCGCAGTCAACCGTCAAGGCTCCGCCAATGCGCAACAACTCACAGGCACGACAGCTCGTGCCGCGGTCAGCTTCGTCTATCTGCGAAGCAACCACGCCGCTCCACAGCAACCCCGCCCAGGTTTCGCACTGGCTATTGGCCCACTTGCCTTCGTACTTTGAGATCATCTTGCCAAGCTTGGAGTTGGTGGAAGAGTCCAACTGCGAAAGGCAAGCAACCACATCGCCCGCAGATTGGATCGACGAGTCAGCCAGTCCACTCTTCAAGCAAGACGAAAAGAATTTAAGTTTCCTGCCCAGGATCCTGGTAGCTCGCTTCAGGTACATACGGCTACAGGCAGCCGTATGACCAGGAGGATCCGGGGGGTGTGTGTTATCCCAGCTCGACGTTGACGTCGAATACTCGACCAGCGAAATCCTCTGGGCGATTGCTGCAGATATCAATTCATCCGCACCGACGAATCCGAAATCGGGTAGGTCGCCGCAGTGTTTCGTTTCGATAGTGATGATCTTCTGGGTGGCCTTCGCGATTTTGCCCTTCGGATCGGTGGTCAAGCACGTAGCCGTGTTGCCGCCGCTGAAGGTGAGATCGTACAGGCAGCCGTCGATCTCCTTGCCCTGGGCCTTCACGAGCCTGGCGGCCCCCTTGGCCATACCGGTCAGGCATTTCACCTGGGCCGAGTTCTGCTGCTGCGCCGGTGCCGCCGGCGCGACCACCAGGACACCAAGCGAGGCGACACCCAGGATGGCTACAGCAAGTAATCCGCTAAGCCGGGTCTTCACGGCCATGAGTCTAACCCCGCCGCCCTCGGCTTGTCCACCCTCCTACCCCCCCAAAAGGGGGTGGGAGCACGTTAGTCTTGCAGGGGTGACTAGTTCTCCAGGACGCCGTTCAACCTGGAGCCGATCAGAGTTTCGGCCTCCGACATTATGCGGTCGATGAGTTCCTGGCAGGTGGGTATATCGTGGATCAGCCCGGCGACCATTCCGCACGACCACGCGCCTGCGTCCATGTCGCCCTCCAACATGATACGCGGGTAAACGCCCGCCACCTCTTCCATGATGTCCTTGAACCCGAGATCCGGGCCGAGAGTCCTTTCCTTTTCGAGCAATCGCTCGACGGCCGCGTTAGACAGCACGCGCTCGGTGTTGCGTAGCGATCGCATTATGAGCCGCGTGTCGAGCTCGCTGGCGTCGACGATGGCCTGCTTCACGTTCTCATGGACCGGGGCTTCCTTGGTGGCGATGAAGCGCGTGCCCATGTTCATTCCCTCGGCTCCCATGGCCAGCGACGCCACCAGCGAACGGGCGTCGGCCATTCCGCCTGACGCGACGAACGGGATTTCCAGCTCGTCGGCCGCGCGCGGAAGCAGGATCATGTTAGGAATGTCGTCCTCGCCCGGATGACCGCCACACTCGAAACCGTCGATCGAAGCGGCGTCGCAGCCAATGCGCTGGGCCTTGAGCGCGTGCCTGACCGCGGTGCACTTGTGGATGATCTTGATCCCGGCGTCCTTGAGCGGGGGAAGATACTCCTGCGGATTGTTGCCCGCCGTCTCGACTATCTTGACTCCACCGTCGATGATGGCCTGCACGTAGCCGGGATAGTCGGGCGACTGGACGATGGGCAGAAAGGTAATGTTCACGCCGAAGGGCTTGTCGGTCATGTCGTGGCAACGGGCGATCTCGTTGGCCAGGTCAGCCGGGGTCTTCTGCGTCAGGCCGGTGATTATGCCCAGCCCGCCGGCATTAGACACCGCCGCGGCCAGCTCGGCAAAGCCCACGTAGTGCATGCCGCCCTGTATGATCGGATGCTTGATGCCAAAAAGTTCAGTGATTTTGGTTTTCATGTATTGCTCCCCTGTAGATTGAGCCCGCGCTTGTCGTACTCAACCGAGCCGACTCGATGACGGCGAGACCGGCGACAGTTAATCCAAAAACCGGACCTTGTCGAGCGAAACGCCGTTACCGGCCGTGCCCCGCCCCGCGTAGCCTTAGATGCGCGCGTGCGTCACAGTGCAGCGCTGGAGATAAGAAACGATGCTCAAACTTCATTTCGCCCCCAACTCTCGCGCCGTGCGCATACTGTGGCTGCTCGAGGAACTCGAGCTTCCCTACGAGCTCAACAAGATGGAGTTTCATCCAAAGGACCTCAAGTCCGACGAACACCGCGCCCGCCATCCGCTCGGGCGCATCCCGGTGCTCGACGACGGAGACATCACCCTCTGGGAGAGCGGCGCGATCACCGAGTACATCCTCGAGCGTCATAAAAACGGCGGGCTGAAGCCTGCTGTCGACGCGCCGGAGTACCCGGCCTACCTGCAGTGGTTTCACTACTGCGAGGGTATGGTCATGCCGCCGGTCAATACCATCGTGGTGCACACGCTGCTGCTGCCGCCCGACCGCCGCGATGAAACCGTGCTCGGGCAAGCCCGGAGGCTGCTCTCCAAGGCGCTGGCCCCGGTCGACGCGACCCTGGCCGATAAGGACTACCTGGTCGGCAATTTTTCGGCTGCCGACACGATGCTCGGACACTCGGCCGTGATGAGCAACCGCCTTGGCTGCGTGCCCGACGAAATGGAGAACCTCAAGGCTTACTGCGCGCGCCTGGAAGCGCGGCCGGCATTCCAGAAAGCCGACGGGCTCAAGTAGAGTCTCCCCAACTGCTGGTGGCCAGGAATGCTCCGGGCCAACGACGGCGCGCTGGGCACGGCTGAACGTTCCGTTCGGCTGCGGGTAAGCGAGGCGGGATGCCGGCCCATGTCCGAGCTGCACATGAGCTGCGCGACCGAGATCGGTCAGCGTGCAATGCATCGTCGTTCAGCCCTTGCCTGCCTGCCCCCAGTCCAGCTCGCCCAGGGCCAGTTCAACCTCACGCGTCTGGCCACCCGCCTCCATGAATGCCTTCATAGCGGCCTTGGCATCGTCGGTCGCCAGCAAGCGGTTGAACAGGTGCGCCTCCTCGAGCAAGCCTTCTGTGACCGGTGGCTCGGCGGCGTTGATACCCTGCTTGGCCAGGGCGATGGCCTCGGGCGGGAACGACGCTATACGACGGGCGAGGCGGTCGACGAAGGGCCCAAGCTCTTCAGGCGGCAGGGCACGGTTCACCCAGCCGTAACGTTCGGCCAGCTCTGCATCGAAGTCTTCGCAGCCGAAGATGATCTCGGCCGCCCGAGCGCGCCCGCACAGGCGCGGCAGGCGCTGCGTGCCGCCGCCGCCCGGAAGTATGCCCAGCGCGACCTCGGGTTGAGAAAAAACCGCTCGCCCGATCGCGGCAAAACGCATGTCGAGCGACAGCAGGAACTCGCTGCCGCCGCCGCGCGCGCGGCCCTCTACCTTGCCGATGCTCACCTTGGGCATGGTGCGAAAGCGGTCGACCATGACGTGGAAAAACCCGAGCGTGTCTGCCTTGGCCGGTACATCGTCGGGAAGCTGGAGTATGAGGTCCACGTCGGCGTGGGCGATAAAAAACTCCGGGTCGGCGCTGTCGAAAACCATCACCCTTACGACCGGGTCGGCCTCCAGCTCTCGGCCCACGCGGTCCATCTCGCCCATTAACGCCAGGTCGAAAAGGTTTATCGGCGGGTGGTCTATCGTCACCCGCGCAACGCCGCCCTGCAGCTCGATCTTCAGGCACTCGTATCCTTCGTATGCCATACGCACACCTCCTGGTCCGCAGACGCTAGCACGACGGCAGGGGCGACAATACCACCGCCGCGCGGTCAACCGGTCAACCCGTGCTCGGAAGCTCGGTGCCCGGCGGCATCTGCTCAAGGCACTGCGCCATATCGAAGTAGTCCGTCCACCGGCGGATGATCCTGCCCTCGACCTGGAACGCTCCCATGACAGGAAATTCCGCGACCCTGTCCTCAAGCTGATAACGATCTGTCCGTTCCGTTAATACGACGCCGTCCTGGGACTGGGCGATGTGGTGGATCACGTATTCAACCGACGCCGCTGTTTCGTGCAAAGGACCAAGTACGCTCCACACCCCCTCGGCGCCCTTGACCGCTCCCATGGGGATATTGTTAAACACCGATTCGTCGTCGAAAAACGCGAGGATTCCCTCCTTCTCGTTTGCCTGCATCGCGTCGATGAACCGTAAGACTGTTTCAATATTATTCACGGCATCACTCATCACGCGGGTTTGAATCTCGCCAGGTAAGAGAAAAATCCTCCCAGCCTGCGCTCGAACGCGAAAGACGCCTGCGCTGTTCGTTTCTTTAGCGAACCGAACAACACGCAGTCGGGGTCGAACAGGACCTCGCCTATTACCAGGCGGCCGGTCGGTTTCAGCACCCGCCGCAACTCTCGCAGGGCGGCCTGTTCGTCGGGGATCTCGCCGAGTACGCCAAGGAGGTAGGCGGCGTCGAAAACACCATCGGGATACGGAAGCTCCTGCGCGTCGCCCAGTTGCGCCGTGATGTTGGTTACCCCGGCCGCCTCGGCCCGCCGCGTGACGTCGTCGAGCATATCCTGCTGCACGTCAAGGACGTCCAGTGTTCCAGCGGGAGCCAGGGCCTGGGCCATCGGTACAGTATGGATGCCGATACCCGGCCCGATCTCGAGGATGCGCTCGCCGTCGCGCGGTTCAAGAACCCCGAGTAGATGCCCCGGCGACTGGTTGCCCCTGGGAACCAACAGGCTCCAGCGCAACATGTGCGGCATGGGGGACGGATAGCGAACGGCCAGCCACCTGGTCAGGCCGGCAAGCGCCGCGTAGGCCAGCAGCCAGCCAAGCGCCCAGGCACCGTGGCCACGAAAAACTTCGACAAGCGCCAGCACTCCCGCACCAAGCGCGGCAAAACCTGTCCAGTCGTGAATCCTCATCGCCCCCACGTTTTAATTCACCCCCCCGAGGCCCACCAGCAGCGTAGACGATCGGTGGCATAAAATTATCCAGTCCGTTGCAAAAGGGAAGGCCGCCGTCCCGCAATTGCCCGCGCCGCCGCATGCCTCACCCCTTGCCGCGGTCGCCCGTACCCGGCAGAATGCCAGGTCCTGAGTCGAGATCCCTGCCCGGACTTCCCGTGCGCAGATCGTCTGAACGACCAATAAAACAGGGCCCACATATGGACTTGTACAGAATAAAGACCGCGTTCGTCGGCTTGCAACGCCTGGCTACCTTGCCCGAAGAAGACAAGCAGGCTTGCATCGACGCCTATAAATTTTTCCAACGTATGCAGGCCGGCGAAGAAACCGAGACGGCCGACGAGACCAAGGCGGTAGCCGACTACTACAAGGTCTTGAACAACATGCTGTCGATCTTCGACCTCGAAAAACTCTACATCCCTCCGCAGCTCGACGAATCGCTGGGCCTGTACGGCAACCAGTTGTTGTGCGAGCAGGCGCTGTTGGAAGAACTCGACCTCGACGACCCCGACGAATCGCACCTGCTGGACATGGGCTGCGGCAGGGGGAGAATCTCGCATTATTTTGCCTCCATGACCGGAGGCCAGGTGTCGGGCTACAACATCGACCCCGACCAGATCGAGAACGCGATCGACTGGGCGGCGGAATGCGAGATGAGCGACCAGCTGCACTTCAAGGTGGGCAATCACCACGATCCGCTCGACTACGAAGCCGGCACCTTCGACGGGTGCTTCTCCTTCCAGGCGGTCTGGCCCTTCTTCAAGAAGGAAGAGCTCGACGATCACGCGCAGGAGATGTACCGGGTGTTGAAACCAGGAGCTCGCTACGCCTGTTCAGAGTACCTGCTCACGCCGTATTTTGATTGGGACAACGAAGAACACGCGGCGCTTCACAGGACTTTTCTTCCAACGCTTGCGGCCACCCAGTCGATGTATCCGGCAGACGTCTGCGCGGCGCTTGAACGAGCCGGCTTTGAAATCCTCGTTTCGGCGCCTTCGAAGAGCGAAGCCTGGCCGCTGTGCGAG
>DBZX01000017.1 GCA_002311335.1 bacterium UBP10_UBA1149 | reverse complement strand
CGGCCGGTGAACTCGGGGAAATTATTGGTCGAGTGCAGCACGTCGAGCGCCGTCTCCCAATCGCCCTTGTAAACCAGGTCGTTCCAGTCCGGGATGATGTTGTTGACCGGGCAGCCCTGATGGCAGAACGGGATGCCGCAATCCATGCAGCGCGCGCCCTGCTGGGACACCTGGGCCCGGTCCATCGGAATGGCGAATTCGCGGAAATGCAGGATCCGGTCGCCGGCCGGCGCATTCTTGCGGTCCTGCGCGTCGATTTCAAGAAAGCCCGTGACCTTACCCATGGCTGGCGCCCTCTGCCGCGGATATTTGCCGGGGTGGCTGGCTAGGCTGCATCTCCAGCAAGGCGCGCCGGTATTCGACCGGCATCACTTTGACGAATTGCGGTTGGTAGAGGTCCCAATCGTCCAGTATCTGCTTGGCGCGGCCTGAATTGGTGTAGCGCGCATGGGCCTGGATCAGTTGCTGAAGGCGTTCGGCGTCGTGGCGGGTCATGTCGCGCATGACATCGACCTTGCCATGGGTTTCCAGATCGCCGCCCTGATGGGCAAGCTGTTCCAGCGTTTCGTCCTCGGCCGCGACCGGGGCCAACTCGACCATGGCCAGATTGCAGCGCTGTTCGAAATTGCCTTCTTCGTCCAGGACATAGGCGATGCCGCCGCTCATCCCGGCGGCGAAGTTCCGCCCGGTATGGCCCAGCACCACGACGATGCCGCCGGTCATGTATTCGCAGCCGTGATCGCCGACCCCCTCGACAACCGCGATGGCGCCCGAATTGCGCACCGCGAACCGTTCGCCGGCGACGCCGCGAAAATAGCATTCGCCTTCGGTGGCGCCGTACAGCACCGTGTTGCCGACGATGATGCTTTCATGCGGAACGATCTTGCTTTGCGGTGGCGGCATGATGACCAGCCGGCCGCCGCTCAACCCCTTGCCGACGTAATCGTTGGCGTCGCCGGTCAGCTCGATGGAGATGCCGCGCGCCAGGAACGCGCCGAAGCTCTGCCCCGCCGTGCCGGTCAATTTGATGTTGATGGTGTCGTCCGGCAATCCGGCCTGGCCGTAGCGTTTGGCGACCTCGCCCGACAGCATCGCGCCGATCGTGCGGTCGGTGTTGCGGATTTCATCCTGGATTTGCACGCGCCGGCCCTGATCCAGCGCCGGCAGCGATTGTTCGATCAACCAGCGGTCCTTGACGTTGTCGAGTTTGTGTTGCTGGCGTTCGCTATTGTAGATGGCGACGCCGTTCGCCGGTTCCGGCTTGTGCAGAAGCTTGCCAAGGTCCAGCCCCTTGGCCTTGTAATGGGTGATCAGCTTGCGTTGGTCCAGCCGGTCGGACTGGCCGATCATCTCTTCGAAACGGCGAAAACCGAGCAACGCCATCAGTTCGCGCACTTCCTCGGCGACAAAGAAGAAATAGTTGATGATATGTTCCGGGGTGCCGGTGAAGCGTTTGCGCAATTCCGGGTCCTGGGTCGCGATGCCGACCGGGCAGGTGTTGAGATGGCATTTGCGCATCATGATGCAGCCCGCCGCGATCAGCGGCGCCGAAGCGAAGCCGAATTCGTCGGCCCCCAGCAATGCGCCGACGACCACGTCGCGGCCGGTCCGCAAGCCGCCATCGACCTGGACCGCGATCCGGCCGCGCAGCCGGTTGAGCACCAGCGTCTGGTGGGTTTCGGCCAGGCCGATTTCCCACGGCGAGCCGGCATGGGTGATCGAGGTGAGGGGGCTGGCGCCGGTGCCGCCCTCGAAGCCCGATATCGTGACATGGTCGGCCATTGCCTTGGACACCCCTGCGGCAACCGTGCCGACGCCGATTTCGGAGACCAGCTTGACGCTCACATCGCCTTGCGGATTGACGTTGCGCAGATCGAAGATCAGCTGCGCCAGGTCTTCGATGGAATAGATGTCGTGGTGGGGCGGGGGAGAAATCAGGCCTACCCCCGGCGTGGAGTAGCGAATGCGGGCTATCTCCCGGTCCACCTTGTATCCCGGCAACTGGCCGCCCTCGCCGGGCTTGGCTCCCTGCGCTATCTTTATCTGCAGTTCCTTGGCGCTGGTGAGGTAGTTGATGGTCACGCCGAACCTGCCCGAGGCCACCTGCTTGATGGCCGAGCAGGCCGAGTCGCCGTTGGCCATGGGCTTGAAGCGGTCGGGGTTCTCGCCGCCTTCGCCCGTGTTGGAACGTCCGCCTATGCGGTTCATGGCGATGGCCAGGTTTTCGTGCGCTTCGCGGCTGATCGAGCCGTAGGACATGGCGCCGGTCTTGAATCTCTTGACGATCTCGGTGGCCGCTTCAACTTCGTCGAGGGGCACGGGTGTGGTGTTTTTCCTGAAACTCATCAGGCCCCTGAGCGTACACAGGTTGCTGCTCTGCTCGTTGACGAGCTTGCTGTACTGTCCGAATACCTCGTAGTCGCCCGAGCGTACCGCCAGCTGCAACCTCGACACGGTTTCGGGGTTGAACAGGTGGTATTCTCCGCGCCGACGCCACTGGTACTCGCCGCCTGTTTCAAGCGCGTCGGCGTCGCCCACAGCTTGTCCGTAGGCGCGATCGTGGCGCATTCGCGACTCCTCGGCTATCACATCGAGGCCGATCCCGCCTATGCGAGAGGCGGTGCCGAAGAAACAACGCTCTATGACCTCGGGGGCGATGCCTATGGCTTCGAAGATCTGCGCGCCACGGTAGCTGGCCTGCGTAGAGATGCCCATTTTCGACATGGTCTTGAGCAGGCCCTTGCCGATAGCCTTGCAGTAATTCTCAACGGCCTGTTCGGCCGACATTCCATCGAGCGCGCCCTTGCCCGCGAGGGCATTGAGCGTATCCATGGCCAGCCAGGGGTTTACGGCCGACGCGCCGTAGCCCGACAGCAGGCAGAAGTGCATCACCTCGCGCGCTTCACCGCTCTCCACTACCAGTCCGACCAGCATCCGGCTGCCCTCGCGTATGAGGTGGTGATGGACAGCGCCGGTAGCCAGCAGCGCCGGTATCGGCGCGCGCTCGGCGTCGGCCGCGCGGTCGGAGAGGATGATGATGTCGAAGCCTTTTTTTACGGCCTCCGAGGCCTGGTTGCAGATAGCCTGCAGTGCCTCGTCCATGGCTTCTTCACCGCCCGACACATCAAACAGAGTGTCGAGGGTCGTGCTGTGTATACCGTTGGTGTCGATCTCGCGTATGCGCGCGAGCTGGTCGTTGCTGATGCAGGGCGCGGGTATATGCAGCTGCCGGCAGTGGTCCTCGGTCTCGTCGAAGAGGTTCTGCTGGCGTCCGCACATGAGGTCGAGCGACATGATCAGCTCTTCGCGGATGGGGTCTATGGGCGGGTTGGTCACCTGGGCGAACAGCTGCTTGAAATAGTTGTAGAGCAGCTGTGGCTGGTTCGACAGCACTGCCAGGGGGGTGTCTGTGCCCATCGAGCCCAACGCCTCCTGGCCGTCACGGGCCATGGGCAGCAGCAGCAACCTGAGTTCTTCGCGGGTGTAGCCGTGCAGCTTCTGGGCGGTCTTCAGCTCGCCACCGGTGGTCGTTGCCGGCAGCCCGCCGGGCTCGGGCAGCTCGTCGAGTTCAACGACGTTCCTCTCGAGCCATTCTCCCCAGGGCTGGCGTGCCGCCATGGCAGCCTTGGCTTCCTCGTCGTCGATGATGCGGTGCTCGTCGAGGTCAACAAGAAATATTCGGCCCGGTTGCAGGCGTCCCTTGCGCTCCACGTTCTCGGGGGGTACGTCGATCACGCCCGTTTCGGAGGCGACGATCACCAGTCCGTCCTTGGTCACGAGGTATCTCGAGGGGCGCAGCCCGTTGCGGTCGAGTATGGCACCCACACGGTGGCCGTCGGTGAAGGGAATGCAGGCCGGTCCGTCCCAGGGCTCAAGCAGGCAGCCGTGGTAGCGGTAGAAGTCGCGGCGTTGCTGTTCCATGTCGTCGTGCTTTTCCCAGGCTTCGGGCACCATCATCATGGCGGCGTGGGGCAGTTCACGGCCGGTCTGGAACAGAAGCTCCAGTGCGTTGTCGAAGGTGGCCGAGTCGGACTGGCCGGGCTTCACTATCGGCAGCAGGCGCTCGAGCTCGGGCCCGAAGGTCGACGATTTGAACAGCTTTTCGCGGGCGTTCATCCAGTTGATGTTGCCGCGCAGAGTGTTGATCTCGCCGTTGTGGCACATGTAGCGAAACGGTTGCGCCAGGCTCCAGGTGGGCAGCGTGTTGGTGCTGAAGCGCGAGTGCACCAGCGCCAGGGCCGACTCCATGTCTCCCTCGGCGAGGTCGGGGTAAAACCTGGACAGCTGGTTGGTGAGCAGCATGCCCTTGTAGACCAGCGTGCGGCAGGACAGGCTGCTGGGGTAGAAATCCCTCGCCGAGGTGCCGCCGGCGGCCGCGGCCTTGTTCTCGGCCACCTTGCGCATGGTGTAGAGCTTGCGCTCGAATGATTCCTCGTCGAGTTCGAGCCCGTTCTTGCCCACGAAGACCTGGGCAAAATCAGGCCTGGTCGTAAGCGACGTGCTGCCGCAGTGCTGTTCGTCGAAGGGGACCTCGCGCCAGCCGAGCACTTCGAGGCCCACGCTCCTGGCAGCGCTGGCCACGATTTCTTCGCAGAGGCTACGCTCGGCGGCTTCGCGGGGCAGGAACAACATGCCGACGCCGTATTCCCGGGCTGGGGGCAGCGTGATTCCCAGTTGGTCAGCGCGGGTGCGCAGAAAACGGTCGGGCACCTGTATGAGCACGCCCGCGCCGTCACCCGACTCGGGGTCGCAGCCCGACGCGCCTCGGTGGTCAAGGTTGTGGAGTCCCGAGAGGGCTTTTTCGATCAGGTCGTGGGTGGGGACGTTGTCAAGGCGGGCGAGGAAACCGATACCGCAGGCGTCGTGCTCCGTTTCCGGGAGGTAGAGAGAAGGTATGCTGCCGTCGCTGAGTTGTCTCATTAGCTCTATCCGCGCCGGTTGCTCGAGTGCTACGTGCTCCGGCTAAGACAAGAAAGCTAGTAGAAAGTAGGGAATCTGTCAATAGCCAAGCAAGAATGACTAGATTAGGCCAGAAAGTTGACATAACAACGGGAATTCGTCAGATTATTACCCATGATTAGACGAAAAACCGACCCGCGTATACTCGATGCCCAGGAGTTGAAGATTGTCCGTGCCCTGGTTCGCGACCCCCGCTTGTCGGACAACAAGCTCGGCGAGCAGAACCGAATCCCGGTAAGGACGGTCAGCCGGAAGCGCGCACGCATGGAGCAGGACCAACTTCTGCGCTATTTCACCGAACTCGACATGGGCGAGTCGGGTACCGGCCATTTCCAGTGCCGGCACATGTACATCATCCGCTTTGAGGTCGACGTGCGGCTCAGCCGCTTTCTCGAAGAAATAAACCGCGAGCCCAAGGTCGTGACCGTATTCACCCGCTCGGTCTACGAATCCCACGTGGCCGAGATCGACGGCCGGGTGGCCCTGGTGATGCTCATCGACGGGGTGTCGGACGCCGATATCGTTGAGCGATTCCAGGAAGAAATACTGCCCGCGCTCAAATCCAACCACGGAAAGAAGGCCATAGAGGACGTATCAACCTTCAGGCTGCTGTCAAAGGTGCGCATGCTGCGCAACTACATACCCGACGTAAACATGGACAACGGGCGGATCAGCGATAGCTGGCACAGCGACGCAATTTTCGTGGCCTGAGAGAGGCGCCGGGCCTGTTCCCCGTCCAGAGGCCAGTAAACGGACAGAAGCTGCTGGTACGATGGCCACCGTCGGGGTACTCTGAGGCATGGCCCGGCTGATAGTCTGCGCGCTTTTGCTTGCCGCCCTGTGGCTGGCGCCCGTTTCCCTGGCGGCCTACGTTGACGACCAAGCGCCGGGGGCGGGGCAGGGTGAGCGCGATGAACTGATGCTACCCGACCCCTTCCTGGACGACGACTGGCCGGAGGTCGAAAAACCCCGCATGGTGGATCCGCCTTCCCGCGTGGAGGGCGAGACCTCGGCGGAGCGCGCGTTTCGAGCGCAGGCCGAGCGTGATCTGCAGATTGAGAAAGAGTTTGACGACGACGGCATGGAGGACAGCGGTATAGGCGACGACCTCGACGACGACCTGGGCAACAGCGGTTTCGAGCGGGAACTGCAGGAGTTCGAAGACTTGCTGGACTGACCGCTCGGGCTGCAGGGGAACACGACAAGCATGGCTAATGTACGCGACCGCATCGCGCTCAGCGAGGAAGAAATCAGCGCGTTCATAGAGAACGCACAGACGGTGATAGTTGGCAGCAACAACCACGACGGCGTACCCCACATGATGCCCATGTGGTACTCGATGGTGGACGGACTCATCTCGATGCACACCTACGGGGCTTCGCAGAAAGTCGTCAACCTGCGGCGCGACCCGAGGGGGTCTGCCCTGGTCGAAGACGGTGATACTTACGGTACCCTGCGCGGCGTTTTTCAGCGCGGTTACTACGACGTCATCGACGATCAGGATCTTTGCGTGGAGATTGGCGTAAAGTCGGCCAACAAGTACCAGGATATTCCAGAAGATCTTTCTCGACCTCACGTGGTAGAGGCCGTACGCAAGAGGGTGGCGCTGGTGTTTCACCCCGAGAAGACCACGAGCTGGGATCACCGCAAGCTGCGCGCCGCCGGCGCGTCGGACAACGGCCCTGGCGCCGACTGACCGCTAGTGGCTTCGCTGACAGCCAGGACCGTGGCCACGCTGCTCGTGCTGCTGGCTTCCTGTACTGTCCATGAATACCGTGCGCCCGCCCGTGAGGCGCCCTCGGCCGATGCCCCGGTTGTCCTTTTCTTTGGAGACAGCATCACTGCGGGCACCGGCGTGGGACAGGCCGCTGCGTTCCCAGCGGTGGTGCAGGACAGGATAAACAGCGAAGGTTTGGACTACCGCTGCGTCAACGCAGGTGTCTCCGGCATAACTACCGGCGGGTCCCTGTTGCGTCTGCCCGAGTTCCTGCGGGAGCCGCCAGCGGTGGTAGTTGTTGAGCTGGGCGCCAACGATGTGTTCCAACGGGTGCCGTCGGAGGCCTGGACGAAGAATCTTGTCGAGATCGTTGAGCGTTTCCAGGCGGCGGGCTCCAGGGTTCTGATAGCCGGGACCCTGTTTCCGCCGTTTGAGCTGCGTTCGAGGGGAGCGGCAGAATCCGTGTACCGAGACGTAGCCCGTCTCAGCTCGGCTCCGCTGCTGGTGGACCTGGTGGCGGGTGTAGCTGGAGATCCGGCTCTCAACGTGGCCGACGGCGTGCACCCCAACCGCGAAGGGCACCGTCGCCTGGCAGAGACCCTGTGGCCCTACCTGCTGCCCTTGCTCGATTGACCAGTTCCAGCCGAGCCCGGAATACGCACCAGCCGTGAGAGGGTGGCCGGGAACAAAAGTATAGACACCAGGTAACACACCGTGACCGTGATGGAGGTGAGCGCGCCCAGCTTTATCTGCGGGTAGAGATCGGCGGCGAGCAAAACCAGGAAGCCTGCCAGGAGCACCACCGCGTTGAAGAACAACGCGCGCCCGGCCGTAACCGCCGTAATCACGGCCGCTTGTTCGTGCGCAACACCTTCGCGTCTCTCTCCCAGGTAGCGGTAGAGGTAGTGGATGGCGAAGTCGATGCCTATGCCAAGAGTCATGCCGCCGAGCATTACAATGGGTATATCGACCGGCACCCCGGCAAAGCCCATGCCCCCGTAGGCCGCCAGCAGGGCAAAAGTAACGGGCATCACGGCCAGCACTCCCAGCGCCAACCGTCCGAACACCACCCAGCAGATCAAGGTCAGCAGGGGCAGGCATATGGCCAGCGCTCGGACCTGGTCGTTTATGACGTGCAATTCCATCCGCGAACTCATCATGGCGTCACCCGAGAATACTATTTTTGCCGACGGCAGCCCCGGGCCGTTGAACAGTTCCTCGGCGAGGACCTTTGCCTGTTCGAGAGTAGCTTTTGCCCAGGCGGTACCGGTACGGTTGACGAACACCTGCATGCGGGCGTGGCGGTAGTCGTAGTCCACCATGTCGTCAAAATCGCCGGGGTCACCCGACATGGAGTAGAGCAGCAGGTACTGGGCTACCAGCTCACGCGAGTCGGGTATCTCGGCCTTGTGGGGGTCGTCGCCGTGCATCACGCGGTTCATGCGGGCTACCAGTTCGGCCAGTGACAACGATCCACCCACCTGTGGCAGCGCGTCCAACCGCCGTTGCATTTCGAGCATGGCGGCGAGTAGCGCGGGGTCCTTGATGGCGTCGACCGAGCCGCCGTCGATCACAACGTCGAGTATGCTACTGCCCGAGAAGTGGGCGTTGACCACGTCGTCGGCGTCCCTGATTTCGTGGCCCGGGGGAAACTGGGCTATGCGCGAACTGTCCACGGTCAACCTGCTGGCGCCAAAAATTCCACCCACCACCAGTGCGGCGAAAGTGAGCACTACCCAGCTTCTTCGCCGCGACGCTGCGCGTGCTATGCCAGCGAACAGGCGCACGCTGCTGCTGTTGTCGTCAAACAGGCTGCGGCGGGTGCCCAAACGCGGTGCCTTCAGCGGCAACAGGGCAAACAGCGCAGGAATGAGCAGGAGCGTAAGCACGAAGGCCGCCGTCACCCCCACCGCGGCGAGCACCCCGAAGTCGCGCAGCGGCGCCATCGATGACATCGAGGTCGACAGAAAACCGACCGCCGTGGTCACCGAGGTAAGCAGCACGGGAGGACCCATGTCCATCATCGTTACGCGCACGATCTCGTCGCGCCCCGCGTCGGGCGACTCGACCTGCGCGTCGTAGTAGCGACTGAGCAGGTGTATCGAATCGGCAACGGCTATGGGTACGAGAACGACCAGCAGTATAGAACTGATGGTGTACATCGGGTGCCCCCACCAACCCAGGAACCCGAAGGTCCAGATTTCGGTCGCGGCTATAACGGCGAGGCAGATACCAACCGAGCGAAGCGTGCGAAATGACAAGAGTACCAGCAGGCTGATCACCGCAAGTACGAAGGGCATCAGGCGACGGCCCTCGGCGGGGATGGCGATGTAGAAGATTCCTTCGATCACCGGGCGGCCGGCGAGAAAAAACTGTTCGGGATGGCCTGCTTCGGCCAGCCCGTCGACGTAGGTTTTGAGCTTCAGATAGGAGCCGGCCTGGTCGGCGTGACCCTGCTCGGACTCGCGCACCATTATCAGGGTGCCCTTATCGTCGAGAGCCGCCAGGGTGCCTTCGAACATGCCATTGTCTCGTATGGCCTGCCTCAGCCGGCGGGCTCCCTCGGGATCATCGGGAGCCAGCTCCATGAAGGGCTCCACTTCCATGCCCTCCTCGGTGCCGCGCACATTGTTTACAGTGGACAGCGACCTGAGATCCGAGTTGACGGCGGTTTCAAATTCGGGCTGTTCCTGCAGCCAGTCGGTGATGCGGCTCACCAGCGCCAGTGTCTCGGGGTTGAAGGCACCGTCGGGGTGGTCGGGTCTGAGCACGGCGATCATGTGCAGGCTTACATCGCCGAAAACTTCTTCGATGTACGCCAGGTTGTCGCGCGCTATGTCGTCTTCGGGGAGGAACTGCCTCGCGTCGCTGTCTATGTAAACGCGCGGCAGGCCGGCGGCCATGAAGGCGGTGGCGGCCAGCGCGATGAGCAGTGCCACTAGTGGCCGGCGGATGACCGCGTCGACGTAGCGTTGCCAGGCGCGTTTCACGAGGGTCCCTCCACAGTGCTTGATTTGTCTGCTGCAAAAAGTCCCAGCGCTGCCGGGAAGAGATACAGGGTGTAGACGTAGCAGATCACCATGGTCGTGGTCACCAACAAGCCGAGTTTTACCTGCGGGTAGAAGCGCGCTCCCAGCAGGACGAGGAAGCCTCCGACCAGTACCACTGCGTTGAAAAACAGCGCGCGACCGGCGGTGGCGGCGGTGAGAACGCTGGCGCCTTCGTGCTCCATGCCGCGGTTTCGCAACTCGCGGTAGCGATGCAGGTAGTGCGCCGAGAAATCGACGCCGATCCCCAGTGTGATCCCGCTTAGCACGGCAACGCCGAAGTCGGTGGGGATGCCGGCAATGCCGAGCGCTTGGCCGACCGGGTCGTCCTTGCCCAGGTAGGAACGCGCGTCGCTGTCGGTTCTGATCGATGGCAACTGCCACGCGAACCAGCCGGTCAGCAGCAAGGTGGCCAGCAGGATTGGCAGGGGATGCGAGACGACGAGGTTTGTGAAGCGGTGATACAGTAGTTTTTTCCTCTAGTTGAAAACGGTTTCTCAGAAACTGCGCCGCACGGTGAACAGCAGCATGTCGTTGCGGTCAAAGCGGCCAAAGGTTCCACCGGTGCGCGCCATCGGGTTGTAGGCGTGGCCGAAGAACGCGTCGTACTCGGCCGAGAACTTCCAGTTGTCCATGGGTTGGTAGTCGACCTTGGCCTGCAGCCAGGCGTCGTTGCCCCTGACATTGACCATCGTGAACAACCACGGCTTGATCGTTTCGGCCATCCAGGCTCCCGAAAGGCGCAGACCCACGTGGTCGGTCTCTCGCGGGCCGAGCAGCGCGGAGTGAGGGTCGATGATCTGTTCGTGCACCAGCTGCAGGCTTGCGTCGGCCTGCTCCCACCACTCGAAGTCAGGCTTGGTGTCGAGCGCCAGAAGCACGCGGGCTATGTCCTGGCGGGTGCGGAAACCACGGCCGGCGGTTTCGGGCGCGGCCAGTGGCGAGACCGAGAACATCCTGTCGTTTTCGAAGGCCGCGTCCAGCCGGTAGAGGAGGTTTCCTCTCGGGTGCACCACGTTGAAGGTCAGCAGGTCAAACTGTTCGTGGCGCGGGGTCGCCGTGCCCGAGAGAGGGTCCACTGCCAGCGAAGGCCGGTCGTCCCAGCTCCTGAGGTAGCCGATCGACCAGTCGGCCGCCAGCGGGTGACGGCTGTAGCGCAGGCCGAACTCAGAGTTCGCAAAGCTCGCGGCTGGCTTCTCGGCCGGTAACAGCGCCAGCCCTCCCAGCGCGCCGGGGTCCACGAAGGACCAGGGCGAGGCAAGGTCGGGGAAGTCGGGGCTGGTGAAACGCCCGAGCCACAGCAGTTGCAGGTCGCTGCCATCATCGAAGTAGTAGTCCAGGGTTACTCCGTCCACGCCCAGCCGTATCTCGTCGAACTCGGGGACGATGAAGTTGGTCAGGTCAAAGGGCGAAACCTGGTCCGATACTATCGCGCCGTCGGCTTCTCCCCAGGCGATCTGCTGGCGACCCAGGCGAAGGTCCAACTTATCAAAGCGCAGCCTGAGGTAAGCCTCGCGCAGGCGCGATTTTACCGTCGATTCGTCCTGGAAGGAGGCGTCGTCACGGTAGACGTCAGCCGCCAGCCGCAGCATGTGGCCGCCGCCGGTGTAACCTTCGAGTTCCATGTGCAGCGTTTGCCGATGGAACAACAACTCGTCGGGATCGTCGAGGCTGGGGGCCACCGATTCCTGCAAGTAACCGAGGGTGCTGAAGTCCAGGTCGATGGGGGAAATTTTCTTTCTTGTCGTGGGTGCTGGAGTCGGGGTGGCCCGGGAGGGGGCGTCCTCGATGGTGCTGGCTGCAGGCACCTGGTTGCCGGGAGCGGCGGGTGTCGCTCTCGTGGAGGCGTGCTCGAGCATGGCCTCCATGTCTGCAACGACCGCAGCACGTTGTCGCACCTGCCGGGCGGTAGCGGGGTTCTCGGCGATGGTTGTTGCCGTGGGAGGCGGCGACGTGACAGCTTTTTCCCGTATCACCACTGCGCCGTCGAGCAGGTCTATCACCAATCGGTCGGGCCTGTCGCCGTCGGGGGGCAGGGTAAAAACAGTCGGGCGCACGGGGGCCCTGAGATCGAAAACGATTCGAGCCTTGTCGGGTCGATTCTGCGAAGCCCTCGCCCTGAGCACGCGGGTATCGTTGGTTACCAAGGCAGTCTCGATGCCGCTGCCGTTTGTTACCCCGTATAGATCTACCCACACCCTCGAGGGTCGGCCCAGCGAAGGATCGGCGCGCAGTTGCCCCCAGCGAAAGGAAACCGGGCCGTCAAGCTCTAATACCACCCGGGTTCGAGTCGCACTGGTAGACGATTTTACACCGGTTACCACCGGGGAGGCGCCGGCGGTTGTGGCGGTCAGCGGCAGGGCGAGCGCACAGGACGCCACCAGCAGCACGGCGCGGGCCAATAGACCGGCAACTGTGGGTCGCCGGTTCACTGCCTGAGACTTCTCTGGCTGAACAGCGAAGGCTTTACCTCGACGTCGAGCTCCAGCGTGTTCATTTCGAGCACGGTGCTGTGCCCGGTGATCAGGTTGCTCATGATCATGCGGTGTCCGCGCGGGCGGGGGTCGCTGTCAGAGGTGGGGTGGATGTCTTCTACCAGCAGTCGCTTGGCCAAGCGCCCCTTTTTGTCCCAGTACTCGCCCTTGCGACTGAGCATGTCGCTCTTGGCTATCCAGCTGACAGTCTTTGAGTAGCTGGTCTCACCGGCTTCCTTTTCATTGGCGGGCACCGCCTCCACTACCCAGCAGGGCTCGCCGGCAAAGGTCTCCGGCTCTGCGAAGCTGTAGCTCCAGTTTACGATGTCGATGTTTTCCATGTCCTCGTAGGTGAAGTCCGAGCCCATGAAGTAGTCTTTCTTGTTCGACGAGAGGATGCGTTTTATTTTCTTGAGGGCGGGCAGGTACAGCCAGGTGTCGTCGTCGCGTTCGTCGTTGTAGTCGTAGCTCAGCAGGGTGGTGTTGCGCACGTCCGAGGGCTCGAGGAATCGCGAAAAACGGTGCTCCTCGACGTCACTCAGCTCCTTTGACCAGCCCTCGATGGTGCGCACGCGAGACTGGCCGCGCTTGTTGGTGAGCGTCATCGTCATGATCTGGTGCTCGGTTTTTGAACGCCTGGCATCGTCCGACGCCTTGGCTGTTTGTTTTGCCGTCATCTCGGCCGCGTCGGCTGGTGTCGCAGCAAAAATCGAGGCCGCTAACGCCGACGCTGCAAGTACTCCCAGCGTTCTCGTTGATATCCGTGTTTTCTTCATCCTGATGGCTCCCTGTCTTTTCCGTGGTCTGGTGATTTGCGCGGCGAAGTTTCGGCCCTGAGCATGGCGGCGGCGTAGCGCTGGGCATCGGCCAGAACCTGGGCGGCTGGATTGGCAGCAGGGTTTTCGAGGTGGGCGAGGTAAAGGTTGGTGCTTACCGCTTCCAGGGCAGCCGCAGCGCGGAGCGCGTCCTGGGGCGCGAACAAGCCGTCGCGTATGCCTTCGCTTATGATAGCGGCTGTTTCGGCCATGCCCTGCTCAAAGGTCAGCCTGGCCTGTTCCGGAAAACTCGAGACCAGCGACATACGCGCTCCCGGGTTGACGCTCAAGTGTACGTGGATGGCGTCGGCTTCCTGTTGAAAGAGGGCGAGTTTCTCAACTAACATTTTTTCCATGCGCTCGGCCGGGTTGCCGCCCGAGTTGCGGGCCTGCCTGAGGCGTTCGTAGAAATGCTGAGTGCGGCTGGTGATCAGCTCGCGGTACAGGGCTTCCTTGTTTTCGAAGAGGTTGTAGAAGCCGCCCACCGAGACGTCGGCCTCGCCGGCTATCGAGGCGATCGATGTTTCGGCGAAACCGTTGCTCGCAAACAGGGTAGTAGCCGCCTCCAGTACCCGCTGACGGGCGTCCTCTCGGCGTTTCTGTACACGGCTCACAGCCGCGCCTGCGCTTATTGAACTAGTCTTCATTTGTGAACAATGATTCAATCCCTTTGGCAATGCCCTGTCAACAGCCGACGTACGCCTGGGTAGGGGGGTATAGAGTGCTGGATTCCGGCCTGTCATTCCGCTGCAGAAAGAAAACCGGCATTTTTGAGAAGCTGAGTGGCTATCGCTTAGTCATTGTCCTGCCCAGGGCAGGCTCACCGCCCGTGCTGATCAGACGTAGATGCCGCCGGAGAACTCGCGGTCCTGGCGCATCATGACATTCACGCAAGCCGGCTTGCCACTGGCGTAAGCCCGCTCAAGGGCCGGGCGGATCTGGTCGGGTTCGGTCACCAGCTCGCCGTGGCCGCCCAGGGCCTCGACGACCTTGTCGTAGCGGGTGGCCGCCAGTTCGGTGGCCACCAGCCGATCCTCGCCGAACAGGCCGGCCTGGGGCCTGAGCATCTGCCCCCAGGCCTGGTCGTTGCCGATGATGCCGACGATGGGGAGTTCAAACCGCACCGCTGTGTCGAACTCGAAACCGTTCAGCCCGAAACTTCCGTCGCCGTAGACGATGAGCACGCGCTTGTCGGGGTGGGCCAACTGCGCCGCCAGCGCAAACGGCATGCCCACGCCCAGCGTGCCCAGCGGGCCCGGGTCCATCCACGCGCCGTTCTTGGGCACCTTTATGACCTTGGCCGCCTGCGCCACTATGTCGCCGCCGTCGCCGATCACTATGGTGTCGTCGTCCACGAAGTCGGCTATCTCGCGGCACAAGCGTTGCGGGTCGATCGGCACCTCGTCGGAATTGAGCCGTGTGCGCATGGTTTCTTCGGCCTCGTCCTCTTTCGCGCGCCAGGTCTCCACGACGCCTGACCAGTCCATGCTGATATCGTCTTCCTGCATGACCTCGAGCATGGTCTGCAGGGTAAGCCCGAGGTTGCCCACCAGGCCTATGTCGGCCCTGCGGTTCTGGCCGATCTGCACGGCGTCGAGATCGAGTTGTATGATTTTTGCCGTGGCCGGGATCGAGGCGCCGAAGCGCATGCGGAAGTCCAGAAGCGAACCGGCCAGTACCACGCAGTCGGTCTGCTCGAGGTAGTCGCGACGCGTGCGGTTGAAGAACCAGGGAGAGTCGTGGTCGACCTGCCCGCGGCCCATGCCGTTGCAGAAGGCGGGCATCTTAACGGCGTCGAGAAAGCGGCCTAGCGACTCGCGGCCGTTGGACCACTTGACGCCAGTGCCGACCATTATCATGGGCTGCTTTGAAGCCGCCAGCATCGTTACGGCCTCGCACACCGACTCGCGGGCCGGTCTGACCTGCGGCGTGGGCAGCGGCGCGGGGCAGTAGGCGGTGTCGAGGTCTACCGGTCCACCCAGTACGTCCATGGGGATTTCAAGGTAAGCCGGGCCGGGGTTGCCCGACAACGCGTGGCGTATGGCTTCTTCCACGTACTCGCCCAGGCGGTCGGTGGCGTAGCAGGCCTGGGCCCACTTGCTTATAGGTCGCATGACCGAGATGTGATCCATTTCCTGCAACGAGCCCTTGCGCAGGTTGGCCAGCGGTCCCTGGCCGCCTAAAACGAGTATGGGTGAGTTGGCCCGCCAGGCGTTGGCCAGCCCGGTCACGCCGTCGGTGGCACCGGGGCCGGCGGTGAGTATGGCGACGCCCACCTTGCCGGGATTCAGCCGCGCCCACGCGTCGGCCGCGTGAACGGCGGCCTGCTCGTGTCTCACGTCGACAACTTTTATGCCCTCGTCGAGGCAACCATCGTAGATCGCCATAATGTGTCCGCCCGAAAGCGTGAAGACCACTTCGACCCCCGCCTGTTTCAGTGCCTTCGCTACCAGTTTGCCACCGTGCATGTGTTCGTTTCCTCCGGGAGTCCCGCCGTCGGGGCGGGCAGCCGCATCTTATAGCCCACAACCGCGGTTGAGAGAAAGCGCTTACAGCGGGTTCTTGTCGCCGCCCTGTCGATGGAGTATGTCTTGGCTGGCAGGGCGAGGGAGGGCCGATAATGAATCAGCAGGGCAGTTCCGAGGTACAGCAGGTGGCGCGCTTTGAGCTTCGCAGCGGCGAGGGCTGGCGGGATCCCTTCCCCATGTACCGCGCGCTGCGAGACCACGACCCCGTGCACCTGGTCGAGGACGGCGACTACTGGGTGCTTTCGCGTTTTGCCGAGGTGTTCGGCGCGGTGACAGACGCGGCCACTTTCTCTTCGGCCAGCGGCCTGACTGTCGATTACAGCGAGATGGCAGAGCTGCAGTTAGAGGCGCCCATCGTGATGATGGATCCTCCCGCCCACAACGCGGTGCGAAAGCTCGGCGTAAAACAGTTCACCCCGGCCAAGGTGAGGGCCATTGAGAAACTGGTGCGTGACCTGGCCGTGGAGCGCATCGAAAAACTTCGAGAGATGGGCAGCGGCGACATCGTGGCCGAGCTGTTCAAGCCCATTCCCAGCCGGGTCGTGGGTCATTTTCTCGGGGTACCCGAGTCGGTACGCGAACGCTTCGACGATTGGTCCGAGGCCATAGTGGCGGCCAACGCCGAGGGTGAGATAGACCGGGCCAGGGACGCGGTGGAAGAAATGTTCCTGCTCTTCAGCGAGCTCATCGAGCGCCGCCGCGCTGACCCGGGTGACGACCTGTTTTCTGCCCTGGTCACGGCCGAGGTCAACGGCGAGCCACTGTCGATGGCGGTCGTGCTGGGCTTTGGCTTCACGATGGTGGCCGGCGGCAACGACACCAGCACGGGCCTGATGGCGGGTGCCGCCGAACTGCTCACCGCCAGCCCCGAGCAGCGGCGGGCGCTGGCGGCCGACCCCTCGGGTCTGCCGGCCGCGGTGGAGGAGTTCCTGCGATTGACCAGCCCGGTGCAGGGCCTGGCTCGCACGACTACCCGCGACGTGCAGCTGTGTGGACGTACGATACCGGAGGGCAAAAAGGTGATGTTGCTCTACGCCTCGGCAAATCGAGATGAGCGCGAGTTCGGCGACGACGCCGACCACTGCGACCCCCATCGAAGCGTCGCCCGTCACCTGGCGCTGGGTTACGGTCAGCACCACTGCATTGGTGCTGCTGCGGCCAGGCTCATGGGTAGGGTCGCCCTGGAAGAACTACTCGTGCGTTGCCCCGACTTCAGCGTTGACGCGGCCGCTGGCCGTTACGCCGAGGGCAACTACGTGCGCCGCTTCAAGACCCTGCCGTTCGAGGCCCGGGGCCTGGCCTAAACCCCGTTGCCGGGCCGGGCAATTTACTGGCCAGCCCGCAGCCCTATTGGCACAACCGCCGAGCGCGGCTAGTTTCTCTTGTCGGCCTTGCCGCCGGCCCTTCGAGGAGATCAAGATGAGCGAGAGAGTAATCCCGGCTTCCATGCAGTCACACTACGACGGTTTTCACTTTGCGCCCGCGGTCAAAGATGGCGGCAGACTCTACTGCTCGGGACAACTCGGGGTGGGCCCGGGCGACGTCGTATTGGCGGACCCCGGCGAACAGTTTGTCCAAGCCTTTGAAAACCTGGCCACGCTGCTCGCGGAGGCCGGCGTGGCAATGGCCGACCTGATCGAGATGACCACCTACCACGTTGACCTGGCCGAGCACCTGCCTGCGTTCATGCAGGCCAAGGATCGCTTCGTGGCCGAGCCTTACCCGGCGTGGACCGCCATCGGGGTCTCGGCACTGGCCTTTCCCGGTGCGCTGGTCGAAATTCGAGCCATCGCCCGTCTCGCCGAGTAGTCAAGACAGCCCGGGAACTGGAGAACTTACGTGAAGAAAGTACTGCGAACACGGCTCTGCGACATGCTGGGCATCGACTACCCGATACTGAGCGCCGGCATGGGTCCGACTCTGATCGGTGAACGCACGGGCGCGCCCGTAGAACTGGTGGTGGCCGTGTCCGAGGCGGGCGGCCTTGGTGTGCTGGGCGGCGCTGGCTTTTCGGTGGACGGCCTGCGCCAGGCCATACGCGAAATCCACAAGCTCACCGACCGGCCGTTCGGCGTCGACCTGCTCCTGCCCGGGCAGATAGTGAGCGCCGGTGACAGGCCCGAAACCGAGGAGGATCAGCGTCTGCTGAGAGAGGTGGTAAAGGCACTGCCCAAGGCCCACTACGATTGGTTGATGAAGATGAAGAAGGAGTTTGACCTCCCCGATACCAACACCACGATGACCGGCAGCACCACGGTCACGCGCCCGCGGGCGGCCATAGCCGTGTGCCTGGAGGAAAACGTGCCGTTGTTCTGTTCGGGCCTCGGTGATCCCGGTTTCATGGTCGAGGACGCCCACGCTGCCGGCATGAAGGTGCTCGGCATCTCGGGCAACGCTAAGAACGCCGGCCGAATTGCTGCCTCGGGCGCCGACCTGGTGGTGGCCCAGGGCCACGAGGCCGGCGGGCATACCGGGCGAGTGGGTTCTTTTGCCTTGTGGCCGCAGGCCATCGACGCGGCCGCACCCACGCCGGTGTTGGCGGCCGGTGGGGTGGGCGACGGCCGCGGGCTGGCGGCCGCGCTGGCCATGGGTTGCGTGGGGGTCTGGGTGGGCACGCGATTTCTCGCATCCACCGAGGGCGGCGCGCTGGCCAACGAGAAGCAGGCTATAGTCGACGCCGGCGACGAGCAGACGCGGCGTGGCCATTTCTACACGGGCAAGACCTCCCGGGCCACCTACAACGGCGTCCACGACCTGTGGGAAAAATCAGGCCTCGAGCCCTTGCCCTTTCCGGTGCAGGTGCTGCTCTCGTCGGCGCTCGTAGACATGTTCAACGCCGCTGGCATGCAGGAATACATTGGTCCGTTCGCCGGCCAGGTCTGCGGACTCATAGACGATATAAAACCGGCGGCTGAAATCGTGGCCGAGATGGTAGAGCAAGCCGTCGACATCCTGGGACGCAAGCTGGCCGAAGAAGTTCAGCTGGCCTGACCGGAAAAGCAGCGGCGATCAACCCGCTCCGGTGTGGAAAAACACCGGAGCGGGTCTGCCGTTGGCTACTTTGCTTTCAGTTTCCCATTTTTGATGGTTACGCTGGTTGCATCGAACACGGTCTCCCAGCATTCGCCCGGTTGGCTGATGAGCTGCATGGTAATGTGGCTGTCAGCCTGGAGGGGGGCGGCGGGAAGCTCCAGGCCAATGCCTTTGGCCTTAGCTGCTATGGACGCCTTGCCATCCTCGCCTCTTTTCAGCTTCAGGTTGCCCACTCCGTGAGACGTGACCACGCCCTTGCTATTGTATTTGTACATGCGAGGTGAGCCTTTCCAGCAAGACTTGCCTCCACATGTACCACCGGGATCGATGACCTGCTCCACGACGAGTGTGGGTACGTCGTTGTCCTCGTCGTACAGGCAAAGGGCGTATTCGTCGCTGTTTATCGGGTCGCCGTAGTCGGCGAGCGATGTGGCAACTCCGTTTTTCCATTTCCACTTCAGGACATCCTTAGCACCGCCGCTGGTCGTGCGCATGTAAATTGACGACTTACCCGGTGCGACTGGAGCGCGGCAGCCGTCGAGAGGGAACATCGGGCAAGCGAAGTAACCGCTTTCGCATGAACCGCCCAAACACTGGTCTTCCCAGGTAGTGGGGTCACCATCCTCGCAGGACGCCGTGTTGTTTGGGTGCACGCAAATTCCGGCGCCATCGCAGACATCGTCTGTGCATTGGAAGAAGTCGGTGTTGCAGGGAGTATTGATGATCGCAAAGCCGTTATCGCCGCACAGCCCACTGCCGTCACACAGATCCTGGACAATGCATGCGGTACCTGTGTCACCGCAGGTAGTAGCCGTGGACTCATCGTTGACCTGGCAGGCACCCGAACCATCGCAGGTGTCCTGTGCCGAGCAATCAGTGGCGGTGTCGCCACAGGCCGAATCAGCGGTAACGAAACCGTTGTCCTCGCAGCTACCACCACCGTCACAGTTGTCCTGGTTGATGCACTCGGTCCCGTCGTCACCACACAAGGCCGCGCTGTCCTCGTGGTTGTCCTGGCAGGCACCTGAACCATCGCAGGTGTCGGCATTGGTGCACTCGGTGTCACTTGCGGAACCGCAGGCGGTCTCAGCGTCAACAAAGCCGTTGTCTGTGCACGAGCCGTCGCCATCGCACATATCCTGGTTGGTGCAATCGGTCCCGGCGTCACCACAATGAATCCCGCTGTCCTCGTGGTTGTCCAGGCAACTACCCGCACCGTTGCAGCTGTCGGGGTCGGTACACTCGGTGTCGCTGACGTGACCGCAGGCGATGTCGGCTGCAACAAAGCCGTTGTCGGTGCACGATCCACCGCCGTCACATCTGTCCTGGTTGGTACACTCGGTCCCGGCATCACCACAGGTTGTGTTCACGGCCTCGTGGTTGTCCAGGCAACTACCCGCACCATTGCAGGTATCGGGGTCGGTACACTCGGTGTCACTGGCGGCACCGCAGGAGGTGTCGACTGCAACAAAGCCGTTGTCTGTACACGATCCACCGCCGTCACAGAAGTCCTGGTTGG
>DBZX01000060.1:47294-49794 GCA_002311335.1 bacterium UBP10_UBA1149 | reverse complement strand
CCGCGGCGTCGGTCGAGACCGGCGCGCCCATAACCACCCACACCGACACCGGCGTGCTGGGCGACCAGCAGCAGCGCATACTGACCGAAGCCGGCGTGCCCGCTCACCGTATCATCATCGGCCACAGCTGCGGGTCGGACGACTTCGGCTACCACATGGGGCTGGTAGAAGGCGGCAGCTACCTCGGCTTTGACCGCTTCGGCATATCCATACTGCAGCCCGACGAGGTTCGGGTTGCCAGCCTGCTAAGGCTGCTCGAGGCGGGCTGCGCTTCGAGGGTGGTCATCTCGCACGACTCGGTGTGGTGCTGGGGCGGCAGCCCCATACCCGACCCCGAGGCGGTGGCCGCCATGCTCGAGGTGTGGACGCCGACCCATTTCATCGAGCGCATAATACCCATGCTCAAGGACGGCGGCGCCACCGACGAGCACATCTCGATGATGCTCGACGAGAACCCGCGCCGTTTCTTTGCTGGCGAGGCCCTGCCCGCGTTAGGCTGAGCAGCCGCCCGTTCAGTCGTCGGCCAGCTCATCGGCCACGCGGTAGACCTCGCTGCGCGATACGCCGCGCGACTTGAGCGCGATGGCCGTGTCGCGACGACTCAGCCCGGCGTCGAGCAGGCGCGCTAATTCGGCGCGCAGCTCACCCGCGGCCATGCCCTTTTCGGCCGGCGGCAGCGCCACAGCAACCGTGAACTCTCCTCGCGGCCCCTGCTCGCGCAGGCGGGCGGCCACCTCGCTCGCCGTGCCCCTGAGCACCTGTTCGTAAAGCTTGGTGAGTTCGCGGCCGACGGCCACCGGGGGGTCGTCGAACAGCCTGGCCAGCTCGTCGAGCAGCGCCAGCACGCGCCGGGGCGACTCGTAGAACCCCGCCGTGCCCCCCGCGTCGGCCAGCCGCTCGAACACCCGCCTGCGCGACGAGCCGCTGGACGGAAGGAAGCCTTCGAAAGAAAACCTGTCGGTGGGCAGGCCCGACACCGACAACAGCGCAGTAACGGCCGAGGGGCCGGGAACGGTGATGACCTCCAGGCCGGCGTCGGCAACCGCGCACACCACCCTGTAGCCGGGGTCACTTATGCAGGGCGTACCCGCGTCGCTCAGCAGGGCCACGTCGTCGCCCCGCTTAAGGCGGGCAACTATGCCAGCGGAGGCACGGCGCTCGTTGTGATCGTGGCAGCTCAACAGGCCCGCGCTTGAACCCGCGATCTCGAGCAGACGGCGGCTGACGCGGGTGTCCTCGCAGGCCACGGTTTTGACCGAAGCGAGGATCTCCAGTGCGCGAGGTGACAGGTCGCCGAGGTTGCCAAGCGGCGTGGCCAGTACGTACAGGCGCCCGGGCTCGCCCTGCTTGTCTTTGCCCCTGCCAGCCAAGGCGGTCAGCTGCCCCAGTCGCGCGCGTAACGAAAATCCGAGTCGATGGTGCGCTCCGACACCTTGGCTATCACCGGCAGGCGGCGCTTGAACTGCGAGCCCTGCACCATGCCGCGCACGCGCTCCACGAACTCGGCGTCAAAACCATCGGCGAGCAGTTCCTCGGCCGACGCGCGTTCGTCGACCATGCGGTAGAGCAACGCGTCGACCTCGCGGTAGCCGAAGCCGAGCTCCTGCTCGTCGGTCTGCCCTTCCCAGAGGTCGGCGGTGGGCGGCTTGTCTATTACCTCGGCGGGTATCTGCAGGTGAGCCGCGAGCGCCCAGACCTGGGTCTTGTAAAGATCGCCGATGGGATTGATGGCCGAGGCCATGTCGCCGTGCAGGGTGCCGTAACCCAACAGCAGCTCGGTCTTGTTAGAGGTGCCCAGCACCAGCGCCCCGCGGTCGGCCGAAAGATCGTAGAGCACGGTCATGCGTTCGCGGGCCATCTTGTTGCCTCTACGCAGGCGCGAGGCGTCGGGCACGCGCTCAAAGTAGGCGTCGACCTGCGCGCTGATGTCCAGCTCGGTGGTCTCCATGCCGGTGGCCTCGGCCACGGCCAGCGCGTCGGCACGGCTGGCTTCGCTCGAGCTGCTGTAGGGCATCATCACGCCCAGCACCTTGTCGTTGCCAAGGGCGCGCACCGCGAGTGCGGCCGACACGGCCGAGTCGATGCCACCGCTCAGGCCCAGCACCACGCTGTCGAGGCCCACCCGTCGAACCTCGTTGCGGACGAAGCTGACCAGCACCTTCTCCACCAACGGGCAGTCAAGGGCAGGAAAGACCGGTGTAGTGCCGGCTGGAGCAGGGGTCTGCTCAGCTTTCATCGTCTCCGCCCTTGGCAAACAACTTATCGGTGCTCAGCGGCCGGGGATTACGGCGTTTTTCCGGGGCCTGGCGACTGCCGTCGGGACGCGAATCGTCCTCGCGGAAGTTGCCGCCCTGGGCTTTGCCCGAGTGAGCCGACTTGCCGCGATTGTCGTCGCGATCGTTCCAGCCGCGCCGTTCGCCACGATCCTCGCCACCGAAGGAGCGCTGCCCGCCGCCGCCCGGAGCGCCGCCGCCCGGCTTGCCGCGATCGTCGCGCCCGA
>DBZX01000060.1:46878-47135 GCA_002311335.1 bacterium UBP10_UBA1149 | reverse complement strand
TCACGGCGGTCGTCGCGGCGGTATCCGCCGCCCCCGCCCGCACCCGGGCGCCTGTCGTTGCCACCGAAGGACCTGCGGTCCTGGCCACCCTTGTTGTAGCCGCCCTTGTTGTAGCCACCGCGGTCATCGCGGCGGTCGTCGCGGTTGTATCCTCCGCCCCCGCCCGCACCGCCACGCCTGTCGTTGCCGCCGAAAGATCGGCGATCAGAGCTGCCGCGATCGTCGCGACGGAATCCACCGCCGCCCTCGCGCCGGTC
>DBZX01000060.1:40423-46572 GCA_002311335.1 bacterium UBP10_UBA1149 | reverse complement strand
GCCGCCCTCGCGTCGGTCATCACGTCGGAATCCACCACCGCCGCCCTCGCGCCGGTCGTCACGGCGGAATCCACCGCCGCCTTCGCGTCGGTCGTCACGTTTGAATCCACCGCCGCCCTCGCGTCGGTCGTCACGGCGCCCGGCGTCGCGGCCCGCGTGGGCAGGCTTGATGACAGGGCGTTCGCGCAGCCTCGAGTACTCGTTGATGACAAGATCCATGTCCTCGTCCCTGAGCAGGGGGTTCTTCAACCTGCGGCGCCGTACCGAGTCTTCGCCCAGTGGCGCCGAGATGAGATCGTCTTCGAACAGGGCCGCCCTTGTTATGACCGCGCCCGAGGGGTCGATGATCGATGAGCCGCCCCAGTAAACGTGGCCGTCTTCGTTGCCGCAGCGGTTGGCGTGCACCACGTACAGGCCCAGGTTGCGGGCCATGGCACGATTCCAGTTTTCCCAGTGCTGGCCGTTCTGACCCGCGTCGAGCTTGACCGGGCTGTCGTCTGACTGCCCCTGCCCGTTGCTGTCTTCTGGTTTCCCAGCCGTCTTGCCGACGGGCACGGCAATTTTCTTCTCGCCAGCGTTAACTCCCACCACCGGACTGGCCGAGGGTACGATTATGATCGATGCGCCATCGAGCCCTGCGACCATGGCCGCGCTGGGATGAAGCATGTCTTCGCAGATGAGCAGCGCGATGCGGCCGTGGCGACTGTTGAACGCCTGTATGCGCTGGCCGCGCGCAAAGTAGCGCTGCTCGTCGAACATGCCGTAGGTGGGCAGGTACACTTTGCGATGCACGCTGAGTACGCGGCCCGCTTCGAAGAACACGCTCGAGTTGTAGAAACAGTGGTCACGGGTTTCCTCGACCAGGCCCACCACCAGCGAAATGTCTTTGGACAGCTCGGCGAGTTCGGTCATGGTCTCGCTCGTGCGTTCGAGGGCAACGTCGGGCACGGTATCCTTGAGCCGGTAGCCGGTCAGGCTGAGCTCGGGGAACACCAGTACGTCGATACCCTGTTCCAAGGCTTCGGCGGTAAGTTTTTTGTGAGTTTCGAGGTTGGCCTTGAGGTCGCCGAGAACCGGCGAAAACTGAGCAACTGCGATACGAGGCCCGCTACCGGGCCGCCTTACGGCATTTTCCATTGTCTTTTCTCCCGCGCAGTCGCTTTCACTGCGCCTGCGGCCGGCCCGCTATCGGCCTTCCGCTATCAATGGGGGTCATCCCCCCTGTTCTGGTGGCCCGGCGACGCTTTTTTTTGCGCCGGTCTGCCGTGGTCCACGCTTGTCCATGCCGGGTCCCGCCCGGCTGCTTTCGCTTTGTGTCTTGTCCGTCTCTTGCCCGTCTCTTGCCCGAATGCTGCCCGGTCACTTGCCGGGACTCCGCAGGGGCACGGTACTCTCTTGTTATCGTTGACTAAACACCATTTTACCCGCTGCGTCCAGCGGTCTTCCCTCAACCGTCCACGCAGCCTAGTTTGGCAGTATGCCAAAAGTCAAAGGATGCGTGAAAACCGACAAGGGTGCCGTGGCGCTCAGCGACTACGAACTGGGCGATCCCGGGCCGGGCCAGGCGCTGGTAAAAATGGCCCTGTCGACCATCTGCGGGTCGGACATACACATCGTTGACGACATCGACGATGTACCCGCCGGCATGCCGATGGGCCACGAGGCGGTAGGCGTCATCGAGGCCGTGGGTGACGGTGTTGACCGCTTCAAACCCGGCGACCGCGTGGTGACCTGCTGCCTGTCGAGCTGTGGCAGCTGCGAGCAGTGCGTAGACGGCAACCTCAACGTGTGCCGGACCTTCGGCGCGCCGATGAACCTGCTGTTCGGCTGCCAGGGCGAAGCCTACATGGCCAACGGGGCAGACCAGAGCATGGCAATCATCCCCGACGGCATGAGCGACCGGCAGGCTATCTTTGCCGCCGACATCATGAGCACCGGCTTCGGCGCCATCGAGCGCGCGGGCGACGTGGAAGGCAAGACGGTGGCCATCTTCGCCCAGGGCCCGGTGGGACTCTGCGTGACGGCTGCCGCCAAGTACTACAAGGCCGGGCGCATCATCACCGTGGAGTCGATTCCCGAACGCGTGGCCATGTCGCGACAACTGGGCGCCGACGAGGTCTTTGACCCCGATACTGCCGTTGAGTCGATCCTCGAAGCCACCGGCGGGGTGGGCGCCCACGTGGCGGTCGAAGCCCTGGGCAAGCAGGTCACCTTCGGCAACTGCCTGGCCTCCACGCGCATGGGCGGCACCATAAGCTCGGTGGGTGTGTACGGAGGCATCGAAGAGCTGACCGTGCCCACCGACGGCAACTTCATTCACCGAAACATAGTCACCACGCTGTGCCCGGCCGGACGCGAGCGACTGGAGCACCTGCTGGGCATAATCGAGTCGGGCGAGGTAGACCTCGAACCACTGCTCACCCACGAGCACAGTCTCGACGACATAGTGGCTAGCTACGACACCTTCCGCGCTCACGATGACGGCGTACTCAAAATCGCCATATCCTGAAGGCCCCCGGAAGGGGGGTATCCGACGCCTCCCCTTTTTGTGAAATGAGTGGTTGGTGGAAATCGGCGCGGGTACGGCGGCTGCGCAGCCGCTTGTCGGACGTGCAACGCCTGCTGTATCCGCTCGTGAACGCCCTCATCCGAGCCTGGGTGGCCGTGCTGCACCGCCGCGGGCGTTTCGAAGAACACGGCCCGCTCTTTGTTTACATCCGCGAGGGCACGCTGGGGTTCGTTACACCTGGCGGCTATAAGTGGTCTTCCGCTGCTGGCGGTACGCAGCTGGGGTGACAGGATTACCGTGCTCGACAGTACATGGATGAAACTGGTGAGCGTCTGAATCCATGAACGACGAGCGGCACAAAGCGCAGGGGCCCACGGCCTGGCTGGTTTTTCCCGTCGTCATGACGGCCGGCCTGCTGGCGACCGACCGCGCGCTGGCCGCTGGCTGGTCGCTGGTGATCGTGCTCGCGGCGGTGCAGCTGGGCGCCGCCCTCGCGATTGCCATACTCGAACGCGTTGTCCCCCTGCACGCCGAATGGAACCGCGCGCGCGGCGACATCGCCACCGATTTTGGTCACGCCATGGTCTCGGGCAACCTGCTGCCCGAGCTGAGCAAGCCTGCCCTGCTCACCGCCGGCGCTGCGCTGGCCGCCTGGATTGCTTCGACCACTAACATAACCGGCCCCTGGCCGCAGCACTGGAACACCTGGGCGCAACTGGCGCTGGCGCTGGTCGTCGGCGAGTTCGGGCAGTACTGGGTGCACCGCGCTGAACACGAGCGCGAGTTTCTCTGGCGCTTTCACTCGGTGCACCACAGCGCCCGGCGGCTGTACTGGCTCAACGCGGGGCGTTTTCACCCGGTGGACTTCATGCTGCTGTTCGTCGCCTGGTACCTGCCGCTGGTGGCGCTGGGCGCCGGCGAGCATGTGATTGTGCTGTTCGCCGTGTTCACCGCCATCCACGGCATGTTTCAACACGCCAACGTGCGTCTGCGACTGGGACCGCTCAACTGGATATTCTCCATGGCCGAACTGCACCGCTGGCACCACTCGACCAGGGTCGAAGAGGCCAACAGCAACTACGGCGCCAACCTCATCGTCTGGGACGTGTTGTTCGGCACCCGATTTCTGCCCACCGACCGCGAGCCGCCAAGCCGTATAGGCATTGAAGCCATGCCTGGTTTTCCGCCCGGCTACCTCGCCCAGCTGCTCGTGCCGCTGCGCTGGCGACAGGTAGTGGCCGAGAGTGCCGGCGGCCAGGATAAAAGCGCCCCTGGCGTGTAGCACCCGGGGAAGCTGAAAAGGGGTCCGCCCTGCGTCACCGCAGGCAGCCAGCCACCCCTTCACTCCCCTCACGGACCCCGTAGCAACTTTGTTTCACCTGGTTGCAACGCTGGCAACGCAACGTGCCAGCTTTGTGCATAAGCAACGCAGCGACGGGCCCCGGTTGCCGCCTTCCGGGACCCGTCACGCGGTCAGTCAGCGCAGCGGTCTATACATCCACCGAAGCGAGCCCGGCAACGCTTGAGTCCCTTGCGGGCTGCAACAGCACAGTCCCGCGCGCAGGTCACCCGCTCCTCACCATCAAGCCCACGGCAACCTTGCAGGCACTGCCGGCCGCGATGCTTGACCGCCGACAGGCAGCGCCGCATTCCCTTTGCGCAATCCGCCCTGCACTCCCTGTCGCCGGTAGGGTCGCAATAATCGACGGGCTCAACCGTAACCGGGCCCAGCCCTTCGGGAGCTACATCGCCCGAAGCTGCGGCCCCGGACTGCGAATCGTGCTGCAACCGGGGGAGATGGTCGTTACACAGATCGTCACAGTTCTCGGGGCCGCAAAGTCGCTGGCAAACCGGCTGCCCGACGCGGCAGCGTGTTCTCGCCTTGGCGAGGACTTCTCTGACGCAGCGCCGGCGGCACTCGGTCTGACTTGAGCGCGAGTCGAGTTGCCCGCACCTGGCCTTACACACGCGGGCCTGGTTCCACGCGTTTTCCAGGCACATGCGTCGGCGCTTGTTGCAGGCCTGGTAACACTCGCGCTGATGCCCGGCGCAGCGAAGCTCGCAGAGCTCGCTGTCGTGGGGGGAGCACAGTTGCTCGGCCGAGGTAGCGGCCACGGCCGCCGAGGCCGGCGCCACCGCCGGGCCGACCGAAGTGGCCAGGAACAGCAGAAGCGCCGCGCCGCAAATACCGCGAAGTTGCTTGAGTTGGTTCATTTTCACCATTTTATCTCTCCTTTCCGTAGGGGTAGAGACGGTTAGCCCCCCATACGGGGTAAATTAAGCTCTTGCTGTAACCGCCCTTATTTGGGATAATATTCCCAATAGCTAGCTACAGTCAAGCGCAAACTTCACGAAATCGTGAACCTGTGTAGAAAGTCCTTGGAAATCCGGGCTTTCAGGCTATGCTCAAAAATTGGGAACATGAGCCCACAAAGTGACAAAACATCGGGGGGACCCCTTTCGGCGGCCATGCTGCGACTGCTCAAGCCGCTGGTTCGGCTGCTGCTGCGCAAGGGTATGCCCTACGGCGCCTTTGCCGACCTGGCCAAGCGGGTTTACGTGGACACGGCCCGCGACGAGTTTGCCATAGAGGGGCGCAAGCAGACCACCTCGCGAGTGTCGATACTTACCGGGCTGTCGCGCAAGGAGGTATCGCGGGTGAGCGCCCTGCCCGATCCCGACGACCAGGGAGCCTCGGACCGTTACAACCGGGCCGCGCGAGTTATAAGCGGCTGGGTTCGCGACCAGCGCTTCGCCAACGAGCTGGGCGATCCCGCACTGCTGCCGCTCGAAGGCGACGAGCAGCTATCGTTCTCCCAGCTCGTGAAGATCTACAGCGGCGACGTTCCCGTGCGCGCACTGCTCGATGAGCTCCAGAGGATAGGCGCGGTCGAGGCGGACGGAAAAGGAAACGTTCGCCTGCTCGCACGAGCCTACGTGCCGGGCGGCGGCGACGCCGACAAGCTGGCCATCCTGGGCATGGACGTGGCCGACCTCGTGTCGACCATCGATCACAACATGCAGTGCGAAGCCGACGACCTGTTTTTTCAGCGCAAGGTCAGCTACGACAACATGCCGCTTGACCCCGACCGAGAGCTGAGAAAACTCGCCGCCGAGCGCGCGCAGACGCTGCTCGAGGAACTCGACCACTGGATGTCAGCGCGCGACCGCGACGCGAGCCCGGGGGTGGAAGGCCGCGGACGCATGCGGGCCAGCCTGGGCGTGTACTACTACGAAGAAGAGCTGCCCGAAGAGACGACTGACGACACGGCGAAAGACAAAGAGGAGCCATCATGAAACACCAAACGGCCATACAAGCACGACCTTTGCCCAATCGCCTGGCGGACCGCGGGCGCGCTTTGCTGCCTGGCTTGCTGGCTGCCCTGCTATCGGTGACGTTGCCCTCGGCCCTGCTCACTGTCGGCGGCTGCGAGGGCGCGAGCTTTGATTTCGGCGGTGGCGTTGGCGGCAGCGGACTGGTCTGGGGCCCCATGGGTGATGAACCGAGCTGCGAGGACCTGCTCGTGGACCAGGTCTGCTTTGACAGCTCGACCGCCGTGGTGACCGTCAACGGCGAGCCCGCCACCATCGATGACCTGGAGCCCGGCATGGTTCTGGCCGTCGAAGGCGAGCTCAACGA
>DBZX01000060.1:26065-40330 GCA_002311335.1 bacterium UBP10_UBA1149 | reverse complement strand
GGACCTCGATAACGCCGTGCTGCAGGTGCTGGGCGACACCCTGCTGCTCGACAAGGAAAGCCGGCTGGTGGGCTTCACGCTGTCGGCCGGGTCAACCGGACTCGACGTAGAAGTGAGCGGGCTGGTCGACGCCGGCGGCATGATAAGGGTGACGCGCATAGCCAGGCGGCCCGGCGTTTCTACCGAACTGACTATCGCGGGCACGCTGCGCCTGCTCGACATCGGGGCACAGACTTTCCGCGTGCGCGGCCTTGAGATCGACTACTCGTCGGCCATCGTAAGCGGCGTGGGCGGCAGCCCGGCCAACGGGCTGTTGGTACGCGTAACGCTGGCCGGTGCGCCCTCGTCCGGCTCGGCCGTGGCCACCAGCATACGCCTGGTCGAGCCGCTGCGGGACCGACTGGCCAATCAATCAGTCGTGCTCAGGGGGCTGGTTACTTCCTTGCAGCCCGACCTCAAAAGACTGGTGCTCGACCGGGCCCACAGCGTGCGTATCGGCAAGAATACCGAGTTCGTGGGCAGCAGGGCCGATGAGCTGGCCGTTGACCAGCGGCTGCGCGTAAAGGGCCGCATCACCGACAGCAAGGCCATACTGGCACTGGTGGTGGAGAAGCTGCCCGACGCGCTGCCCTACGAGATCTCGCCCGCGCCGCTCCCCTGAAGGAGCTCGCCCGGAAGCAGGCGCGTCAGCCGGTAAAGAAACTCAGCGAGCGATCGGCCAGGGCCACCACCGGTCGCCACCACACGCCGAACACCAGCGTGGCAACCGCCAGCACGCCCACCAGCAAGCCGTTGTGCCTGTCGGCCACGAACTGGGGCGCGTCTTCGGCTGGCTGGTCGAGGTACATGCTGCGCACGATGCGCGCGTAGTAGTACAGCGACACCACCGAGTTGACTCCGCCCACGACGGCGAGCACCCACATCTCCTGGCGGATGACGGCGGCAAACAGGTAAAACTTACCGATGAATCCCGCGAACGGAGGCAGGCCGGCCAGCGACAACATGAAGATGAGCATGGCCGCCGCGGGCAGCGCTCCACCACGCCAGGCCAGCCCCTTGAAGGCTTCGATGTCTTCGCGCCCGGATTGGTTGAGCACCATGAGCAACACGGTGAAGGCACCCAGGTTCATGATGTAGTACACCACCATGTAGAACATCATGGCTCGCAAGCCGTCGTCGGCCATGACCACGAAGCCCATCAGCATGTAGCCGGCGTGGGCGATCGACGAGTAGGCGAGCAGGCGTTTTAAGTTGTCCTGCCTCAAGGCCGCGACGTTGCCCAGGGTCATCGTTACCATCGAGGCCACGACCAGCAGCGACTGCCAGTCCACGCCAGCGGCGGCGAGCCAGTTGCCGTCGCCATCGTAAGCCGACACCGCCGGGTAGAAAAAGCGTATCATCATCGCGAAGCCGGCGGCCTTTGAGCCCACCGACAACAGGGCGGTGACCGGCAGCGGCGCGCCCTCGTAAACGTCGGGGCTCCACATGTGAAACGGCACCATGGCTATCTTGTAGCCCACGCCCGCGAGCACCAGCACCAACGCCAGGTAGATCACCGGTTGCGCTCCCGCTACGACAGCTCCATCGACACCGCCGCTGCCCAGGCCGGCCATGACCTGCGAGATGACCGCGTAGTCGAGCGAGCCCGTGAGGCCGTAAATGAGGCTCATGCCGTACAGCATCGCGCCCGACGCTACGCCGCCGTAGACGAGGTACTTGAGCGCGGCCTCGGCCCCGCGGCGGCTGCCACGGATAAAACCGGTGAGCACGTAAGACACCTGGCTCACGAACTCCAGCGCGAGGTAAGCCATGAGCATGTTGGTGGCCGAGGCCATGTAAAACATGCCCAGCGTCACCGAGAGCAGCAGCGCGTAGTACTCGCCCGGGTGTTCGTCGCGCATTTCGTCGGAACCCAGCGACATCCAGACGGCCCCGAAGCCGGCCAGTCCCAGCAGTAACTTGAAGAAAATCGAGAAACCGTCGAGGGCCACCATGCCGCCAAACAGCAGGCCTTCCTGTCCACCCGACTGCATCGCCACCAGGCAGGTCACGGCCGCGGTTATGACCAGGGCCAGCTCTCCGAGCAGGGCCTTGCGCTTGACGACAAGCTCGAGCAGGAACAAGCCCACCACTCCCACGGCCAGCAGGCCCTCGGGCAGGCTGAACGGCAGGCTCTGTATGTTGTTCAGATTCATGCGACTCTATTCCGTCTTGCTATATCCAGTTCCGCGACCAGCCGTCAGGGAAGCACGTCCAGCGGCAGCGACGCCACCGGGGGCACGGCCGAAAGAACGGTGTTGTTGATGGCGGTGAGCGAGGTGTTGATCAGGTCAAGTATCGCGTGCGGGTACACGCCCAGCACGATGACAATAACAGCCAGCGGCGCCAGCATGAGGATTTCGCGCGCGTTGACATCCGGCATCGACGCGTACTCCTCGTTGACCGGCCCCAGCCACACCCGCTGCAGCATCCACAGCATGTAGCCGGCCGTGAGCACCACGGCGCTGGCCGCCACGATGGCCAGGCCCGGGCTGTACTGCCACGCGCCGAGCAGCACCAGCACCTCGGAGATAAAGGCCGACAGGCCGGGTAGTCCCATGGCAGCAAAAAACGCGATCACCATGATGCCCGTGTACACCGGCATCACCGATGCCAGTCCGCCAAAACCGTCGATGCGGCGATGGTGGGCACGGTCATAAATGACACCGACCAGCAGAAAGAGCATGGCGGTGATGGTGCCGTGGTTGAACATCTGCAGCACCGCGCCGTTGATGCCCTGCACGGTCATGGTGGCCATGCCCAGCATGACGTAGCCCATGTGCGAAATAGATGAATAGGCCACGAGCTTCTTCATGTCGGTCTGGGCCATCGCGCACAGCGCGCCGTAAACGATGTTCCAGGTACCGAGCGCCGCCAGTGCCCAGAACGCCATGTCCTGGGTGGCCAGGGGGAGCATCGGGTAGCAGAAGCGCAGGATCCCGTAAGTGCCCATCTTCAGCAGCACGCCCGCCAGGATGACCGATATGGCGGTGGGCGCTTCCACGTGGGCATCGGGCAGCCAGGTGTGAAACGGGAAGGCGGGGATCTTGATAGCGAAGCCGATGAACAGCGCCAGCCAGGTCCAGGTCTGGAAGGTCCGCGAGTAGGTACCCGCGTTGTCCATCAGGACCAGCATGTCGAAGGTGTGGGGCTCGTTGTAGAAGTACAGCGCCAGCATGGCGATCATCATCAAGACCGAGCCGGCCAGCGTGTACAGGAAAAACTTGATCGCCGCGTACTCGCGCCGCGCACCACCCCAGATGCCGATGAGAAAATACATGGGCAGCAGCATCACTTCCCAGAAAATGTAGAACAGGAAGAAATCCAGCGCGCAGAATACGCCGGTCATTCCGGCGTCCAACAGCAGGAAGAGCGCGAAGTAACCCTTCACTCCCTTTTCGATGTTCCAGGAAGCAAGAATGCAGATCGGGCAGAGCAGCGCCGTGAGCAGTATCATGGTCACCGACAAGCCATCGACACCCATGATGTACTGGATGTTGAACGACGGTATCCACTGCGCGCGTTCCATGAACTGCATCGCCTCGGTAGAGCGATCAAAATTCGCGAACAGCCACAGGGCCATCAGCAGCGGCGGTATGGTGAAGCCCAGCGCCGTAAGCCTGATGGCCTTGGTTGCACCGCCCGGCATGCACAGGATGAAGGCCATGCCGGCCAACGGTATGAAGGTCATGTATGTGAGGATGTGATCCATCTCGTCTCGCTCCGAATTACTACTCGCTGTAAACTACTGTTCGCCCGAACTAGTTCCACGTACCTGCAAACAACACGGCCGCCACCACCACGACGATGACGTAAAGATAAGTGTTAAGGCTGCCGGTTTGTACACGCCTAACCACGCCGCCAAAGGCGTGGATGGCGTCAGCCGTGAAATTGACGAGGCCGTCGACCACACGGAAATCAAAAGCGCCGCTCAAGGTCGCTCCTATACGCGTGACGCTCGCGCTGCCGTTTACCACCCCGTCGACCACCGTGCGGTCAAACCAGGCAAACAGCGTCGACAGGCCCATGGTGCCCCTGAGGACGGTCGCGCCGTAGAGCTCGTCAACGTAGTACTTGTTGAGAAACACGCGGTGCGGCCAGCCGCCCCCGATGCGCGCCAGAGACTCGGCGCTGAAAACTTTTTTCACGTAGATGAGCCAGGCCAGCAGTATGCCCAGTCCGGCTATGCCCACCGAGGCGGCCATCAGCCCGTACTCAAGCGCCAGCGAGTGGTGCCCGCTGTGCTCCATGTGCCCGACCACCGGCTCAAGAAAATGGGCAAAGGCATTGCTGCCACCCAGCGCCGCCGGCACGCCCAGGAAACCGGCAAACAGCGAACCCACCGCCAGTATGATCAGCGGCCAGGTCATCCAGCCCGAGGACTCGTGGAGGTGCTCACGGATGTGCTCATCGGCCCGGCACTCGCCGTAAAACGTCATGAAGACCAGCCGGAACATGTAAAACGCGGTGATGCCCGCGCTCAAGAAACCCATGACCCAAAGCGCCGGGCTGTGCAGGTAAGCGTTCCACAGGATCTCGTCCTTGGAAAAGAAACCGGCGGTACCCGGTACGCCCGCGATCGCAACGGCGGCGATAAGAAAAGTCCAGAAGGTGCGCGGCATGTAGTGGCGCAGGCCACCCATCTTGCGCATGTCCTGCTCGTGGTGCATCGCGTGGATCACGCTGCCCGCGCCGAGGAACAGGCAGGCCTTGAAAAACGCGTGGGTCACGAGGTGAAAGATGCCCGCCGCCCAGGCGCCGACGCCCATGGCTATGAACATGTAGCCCAGCTGGCTCACGGTAGAATAGGCCAGCACCTTCTTGATGTCGTTCTGGGCTATGCCGATGGTCGCGGCAAAGAACGCGGTGGCCGCCGCTATGATGGCCACGACCTCGAGGGTCGCGGGCGCCATGGCAAACAGAAAACTCAGGCGGCCTATCATGTACACGCCCGCGGTCACCATGGTGGCCGCGTGGATGAGGGCCGACACCGGCGTGGGCCCGGCCATGGCGTCGGGCAACCACACGAACAACGGTATCTGCGCCGACTTGCCCGTGGCACCCACGAACAGGAACAGGGTTATAAGCGTCACTACCGGTACGCCCCACAGCGCCATGCCGTCCAGGCCACCGACCAACGCCGGCAGCTCGCGGAACACCATCGAGGCCTGGCCCGCGGAGTCGAGGCTCCAGAACAGCAGGAATACTCCCAGCAGGAAGCCGAAGTCGCCGATGCGGTTGACTATGAATGCCTTGTTGCCGGCCGTGGTGTTGACGTGGTCCTGGTGCCAGAAACCAATCAGGGCCCAGGAGCACAGCCCAACGCCCTCCCAGCCCACGAACATCAGCAGCAGGCTGTCTCCGAGCACCAGCGTCAGCATGGCAAACATGAACAGGTTGAGCAGCGCGAAGAACCTCCACGCGGCCGGTTCCTCGTCCATGTAGCCGTAACTGTAAATGTGAATCAGGCTGCCGATGCCGGTAATGACCAGCGTCATGACGGCCGACAGGGGGTCGAACTGAAAGCCGATGTCGACGTTCAACGAGCCGATGTGTACCCACGGGGCGACCGTGTCGATGACCAGGCGGGAGTGTTCGTCGAAGGCAAGCAGACTGAAGAAGCTGATCACCACCAGGACAAAGCTGGCCAGCGACGAGCCGATGGCGACCGCCGCCACCCCGCCGCGTCCCGCGCGGGACTGTATGCGCGTGCCCAGCAGGAAGTTTACCGCCGCGCCCAGCAGCGGGATGAAGGGAATCCACCGCAGCAATTGGCTGCTGTGTACAGCCACGTCGGCCACGTGATGGGGGTCAACCATGCTCTGCCTATCCCCTGAGCGACGTCATCTGCGAGACGTCGATAGACCCCGAGCGGCGGTAGATGCCGAGCACGATGGCCAGTCCTATGGCGGCCTCGGCAGCGGCCAGCATGATGACAAAAATCGAGAACACCTGCCCGTCAACACCACCCACGCCGTAGCGTGAAAACGCTATGTAGTTGACGTTGGCTGCGTTGAGCACCAGCTCCACGCCCATGAGTATGCCGATGGCGTTGCGCCGAGTGAGCACGCAGTACAGGCCCATGCAGAACAAGGCAGCTCCCACCAGCAGGAAGTGATGCAGTCCCAGCGCTTCAGGCATCGTCGCTCACCCGGGGTTCGGCTACTTCCTTGCGCGACAGCACTACCGCACCCACCAGCACCGATAAGAGCACGATGGAGGCCACCTCGAAGGGCAGAACGTAGCGTCCGAGCAGCGCATTGCCTATGGACTGGGTGGAGGGGAATGCCTCGCGCACCACTCCCTCGGCGGGCAGCTTCCACGGCGCCACTTCCAGCGCCGCGATCAGGCCGGCGAACATAGCAAGCGCCGCCGCCAGGCCCGGCAGCTTGCCGACACCGCGGTTGGAAACCTTGATATCCTCGATACGGTGCGTGAGCATGACCGCAAACAGCGTCAGCACGAGCACGCCACCCACGTAGACAAGCACCTGCACGCCGGCCACGAAGTCGGCTTCGAGCATCACGTAGAGGCCGGCAACGCCGAGAAACGAGACCATCAGCGACAACGCCGAGTAGACGATATTGCCTGAAAAGATCACGCCGCCGCCGCCGCCCAGGGTGAGCGCCGACAGCAGTAGGAAAGCTACGACAGAAAGATCCGGCCCTTGCATCAGGCAGGCTACCCTGTCCCCGATCCAGGATCGGTGGTGCCCGGAGACGACGTGGTGCCCGGAGACGACGTGGTGCCCGAAGACGACGTGGTGCCCGAAGCAGGCTTGGCCGCCGGCTGCGCAAACTCGTCGAGGAAGCGCATGCCCCGTTCGAGCACCGGTATGATTTCGGGATCGTCCTCTCCGGTTTTCTTGGGCTTGTACGCCGCCACCGGAAACTTTATGTAACGCCGCATCATACTCTCGAGAGAATAATCAGAGCCCTCGAACTCGCGGGTGTGATGTATCGACCCCGTGGGACAGGGCTCGGAGCACAGCCCGCAGTACATGCACTTGGCAAGATCTATATCGAAGCGGTTGATCATCAACTGCCCGGTGGCCTTGTCCTTGATCGCGTCGATGACGATGCACTCGATGGGACAGGCTCGCTCGCAGGCCAGGCAACCCGTGCAGATCTCAAGGTCGACTTCGAGCATGCCGCGATAGCGAAACGGCAGCGTATCCTGCACGCGCGTCTCCATGCGGTCGGGATACTCCACCGTGTAAGGCTTGCGAAAGAAATGTGAGAACGTGATCGACAGCCCCTCGAAAACGGTGGAGCACGATGCCGTTACGTTCTGCAGCCAGCTTGTTACCGCGCTCATGACGACAGGCCTTGGGACGCGCCCGTTGAGAGGCTCGAGTAATCCAGCGCGCGTGAACGCTTGAGATGAAAACGAACCTTGAAGGCAAAGCGGATCACAACGCCCACCACTACGGCAAAGGTAGCCATGCGCAGGGTGTGGCTGCCGTTGGGCAGGGCCACCATCAGCGTGGCCGTACCGAACACTGACAGCATCGCCAGCGGCACCATGTACTTCCAGCACAGGGCCATGAGCTGGTCGACGCGCACGCGCGGCAGCGTGGCCCTGAGCCAGATCATGAAAAACACGCAGGCGAGCGACTTGCCCAGGAATACGCCCATCTGGGCGAGGTTCATCAGCACCGGGTTGTAAGTGAACTGCGGCACCTGCCAACCGCCCAGGTAGAGCGTGGTGACCAGCGCACCTATGACGTAGAGGTTGCCCCACTCGGCCATAAAGAACAGCGTGGATCGCATGCCGCTGTACTCGGTGGCAAAACCCGCCACGAGTTCGGACTCGGCCTCGGGCAGGTCAAACGGGGTGCGGTTGCCCTCGGCCAGCGCGGCCGTAAAAAACAGCCCGAAGCCCAGCAGCGTGAAAGGGCTGTGGAACATGTGCCACTGCCACGGCGCGGCGCCCTGCTCGCCGATGATGCCCTGCATCGAAAGCGTTCCCGACAGCAACACGGCCGGAAAAATCGCCAGGCTCGCGGGAATCTCGTAGCTGATGATCTGTGTCGCGGCCCTTATGCCGCCCAGCAACGACCACCTGTTGTTCGACGACCAGCCGGCCATGAGTATGCCCACGACCACCACCGAGGTGACCGCCGTGACATATAGAATACCGATGTTGAGATCGGCAATGATGAGGTCGCCGGAAAAAGGTATGCAGACGAAGGCGGCAATAAAGCCCACCATCACCACGTAGGGCGCAAACCTGAACAGCGGTCGATCGGCCACCGTGGGAATGATGTCTTCCTTGAGAATGTTTTTAACGCCGTCGGCCAGCCACTGCAGGAAGCCGAAGGGCCCCACCCTGTTGGGCCCGACGCGCGACTGTATGCGCGCCCAGATACGACGCTCGGCCCAGGTCACTATGCCGGCAAAGGGCAGCACGAAACCAAAGACCACCACCGCGCCGAACACCACCATGCCCGCGAGGTAGCCCAGCTGCCGTTCCAGTCCAACGGCGTCGCCGAGCAAGGTGTCGAGAAACGCCTGCATCAGCGGTCCACCTCCGGAGCCACTATGTCCATGCTGGCTATCACCGCCACGAGGTCGGCGATCATCAGTCCGCGGCTCAGGCGGTCAATTATTCCCATGGCCGTGAAAGACCCCGTGCGTATGTGCACCCGGTGCGGGTACTCGCTGCCGTCGCTCGAAACGTACCAGCTCTGCTCACCACGCGGGGCTTCTATCTTGACGTGTACGTCACCCACGGGCGGCTTGAAGTTGCGCGCCACCTTGGCGATCACGGGCCCCTCGGGAATACCCGCGAGCGCCTGTCGAAGAATGCGTATCGACTCCACCATCTCGCGCATGCGCACGATGTAACGGTCCCAGCAGTCGCCGATGCTTCCCATCTCGCCGCTGCCCAGGGGCACGTCGAAGTCAAAATCTTCGTAAACGCTGTAGGGGAGATCGCGGCGCACGTCGAAGTCCACGCCCGACCCCCTGAGGTTGGGCCCGACCAGGCCCCAGGCGATAGCCATGTCGGCATCGACCGTGGCCACGTCGGCAAATCGCTTGACGTAAATCCTGTTGTAACCCAGCAGCTGGTTGAACTCTTCGATGACCGGCTCTAGGTGATCCAGGTAGTGGCTCACCTTCTCGACGAAATCGTGCGGAAGATCCCAGGCCACGCCACCGATGCGCATGTAGTTAAAGGTCAGGCGCGCGCCGCACAGCTCCTCGAGGAGGTCCATGATCATGTCGCGCTCGCGTAGGGCGTGGGTAAACGGAGTTATCGCGCCCATGTCCATGCCCATGGCGCCGACCCCGAGCAGGTGGCTGCATATGCGGCTGAGCTCGGCTGCGATCACGCGGCAGTACTCGCCGCGCCTCGGCACCTCGATGCCCGCCAGCTGCTCGGCCGCCATGGCCCAGCCCTGGTTGCAGGCCATCGCCGCCACGTAATCCACGCGGTCGGTGTAAGGCATGAAGCCGTGCCAGCCCACCTTCTCGGCTATCTTCTCGATGCTGCGGTGCAGGTAGCCGATGTCGGGTATGGCGCGGCGCATGACCTCGCCGTCGGCCTTGACGATAAAACGCAGGACACCGTGGGTGCTGGGGTGCTGCGGCCCCATGTTGAGCGTCATCTCCTCGGTGGGCAGGCCCTGGGAGTCGTGTATTTCGAGTTCTACCGACACCTGCTTCAGTCCCTCTTCATGGTGAGCAGGTTCTCACGCACCGTGGATATTCCGTGGTAGTCGGGTTGCTCTTCGTAGTCCTTGCGCAGCGGGTAACCCACCCAGTCCTCGGGCAGCAGGATACGGCGAAGGTCGCAGTGTCCGCTGAACTCGACACCGAGCAGGTCAAAGATTTCGCGCTCGAGCCAGTTGGCCGCCGGCCACACGGCTTCTACCGTGGGGATCACCGGGGCGGTACGGTCGGCGTTGACCCTGAGCGTGATCGAGTGCCTCTGCTTGTACGAAAAAAGCGAGTACACGGCCTGTATGCGCTCGAGCTCGGGGTAGTCGGCGCCGCTCAGGTTGCTGAGATTGTCGAACTCGAGGCCCTTTTCGTCGCGAAGAAAAGTACACACCGCCTCGATGGCCGAAGCGTCTACTTCGATCGAGGCTTCGAAGGGCCCCGGGGCCAGTTCGCCTACCGCGGTGTCGAAATGTCCGCGCAGGGCAGCGTGAATCCCGGTCGAGTCCACTTCAGGTCCTTTCGCCTATAGGCCCACCAAGACGGGGCGTGTCCGACGAACGGGTGATCCACTTTTCCTGCATGATCTTCTTCTGCAGCATAATCAGGCCCTCGGTCAGGGCCTCGGGGCGCGGCGGGCAACCGGGCACGTACACGTCCACCGGTATGACCTTGTCGACGCCGTCGCACACCGAGTAGGCGTACTGAAAAAGTCCTCCGCAGTTCGAGCAACTGCCCATCGACACGACGTACTTGGGGTCGGGCATCTGCTCGTAGAGCACCTTCGTGCGCAGGGCCATCTTCAAGGTCAGGGTGCCGGCTATGATCATCAGGTCTGATACCCGCGGAGTGGCGCGAGGGACCATCCCGAAGCGGTCGAGGTCGGCTCGCGGGCCGCCGGTGTGCATCATCTCGATGGCGCAGCAGGCCAGTCCGAACAACATGTACCAGAGCGAACTCTTGCGTGTCCAGTTCAATACCTGGTCAACGGTCGATGTCAGTACCATTTCGGGTGCAGAGTTAATCAGCGACATGGCGGCTACCTCCTGGCACTACTCGGCCGGGCAATGTCCCCCCGGGCAATGGCCCCCCGGGCAATGTCGGCTCGGGCTCGTCGCCCTGGGTGACGACACTCTTCAACCAGACCAGGTCTCCCTTGGTCCACACGTAGACCAGACCGGCGAGCAGTATGCCAACGAAGATCAGTATCTCGACCAGGGCGAACAGGCCCCGCCCGTCGGCGACCCAGTCCCCAAAGACAGTGACCACCGGGTATATGAAAGCGACCTCGACGTCGAAGACGATGAAGATGAGCGCGACGAGGTAAAAGCGAATGTTGAAGTTGATCCACGAGTTGCCGCTGACCTCTTCGCCGCACTCGTAGGTCGTCAGCTTCCGCTTCTCAGGATTGTGGGGGCGCAGTAGCGCGCCCAGCCCCATCATCATGGCGGGCATAAACAGCCCCAGGGCGACAAATACAAGGATGTTAGCGTAGTCAAAAAGCATGGAAATATGCGGGGGTTATAGCAAAAGCAGTACCGCCCTCCCCATCGGTTGTCAAGCCGCGATAGTTAAGCGCCAGGCGTGCTAATGACCAATAGAGTTAAGCATTACTTCTACTCATTATTGCCTGCCCCACCCTTGATCGGCAGCACGTTGAGTTGCCCCGTAAGATCGTTGATTGCCACGTACACGTCGGTGCGAAAAACCTCGCGGACGGTCGCGTAGCTGAGCACCTCGGCCGGTGCCCCGACCGCGTGCAGGCGACCCTTGTTGAGCAGGGCAACCGTCGGAAAGTACAGCGCGGCCAGGTTGAGATCGTGCAGTACCGAGACCACGGCCGTGCCGCGCGACGTGTTGAGCTCCTCGAGCAGGTCGTAGAGCCGGGTCTGCTCGCGTATGTCGAGAAAGGCGCCGGGCTCGTCGAGCAACAGCAGCTCGGGCTGCTGGGCCAGCGCCCGGGCCACCGAAACGCGCTGCCGCTCGCCGCTCGACAGCGAATCAAAAACACGCCCCCCCAGGTGGTCGGTGCCCGTGGCCCGCATGGCGTCGTGGGCCACCGCGAGGTCTTCTTCGCTCTCCAGCGACAGCCCCTCGAGATAGGGCGCGCGCCCCATGAGCACCACCTCGATGACCGAGTAAGGAAAACCCAGCGCAGGCTGCTGGCCTACCAGCGCCACCTTGCGGGCCAGCTCCGCTCGCGAAGCCACGCTGGTGCGGCTTCCGCAGCAGCTCACCTGGCCACTGTCGGGCAGCAGCAGGCCCGCAGCCAGGCGCAGCAAGGTGGTCTTGCCCGAGCCGTTGGGTCCCACCACGGCCAGCATCCCGCCCCGCTCGACCTGCAGCGACAGCTCGTACACCCGTCCGCCGCCATCGCCTCCCGAAGGATAGGCGTAGTTGACGCCAGCGAGCGTGAGCGGCGCCCGGCTGCCGTCCGAAGCGTGACTCACGGTCCGTCCTCCGCCCGCGCCCGGCCGTGGCGCCTGAGCAGGTAGAGAAAAAACGGGCCGCCGGTCATCGCCGTTATGGCCCCCACCGGCAGCTCGACAGGAGCCAGCACCCAGCGGGCAATCGTGTCCGAGGCCACCAGGAAAGCGGCCCCTCCAAATACCGAGGCGGGCAACAGCAGGCGATTGTCGCTGCCGAGCAAGCGGCGCAGGAGATGGGGAACCACCAGTCCCACGAAGGTGATCACACCGGTCAAGGCCACCGACGCCCCCACCACCAGGGCCGAGGCGGCAAACACGGTGGCCCGGCAACGGCCGGCGTCAAAACCAAGGCTCGCCGCCGTGTCGTCGCCCAGCCCCGAGAGGTTGAGCGAGCGCGCCTGCCCCATGAGCATGACTATTCCCACGGCAAACAACGACCCCGCAAGCGCCAGCGACGGCCAGGGCTGCACCGACACTCCGCCCATCATCCAGAACACTATCGAGCGGGTGCGCGACGCGTCGGCCAGGGCGTTGACCAGAAGTATCAGCGAGGCGCAGAAGGTGTTGAAGACCACGCCCACGAGAATCTGCGTGTAGGGATCGAGGCGGCCGTTGACCAGCGACGCACGGTAGACGAAGGCAGCGGCCGCGCCGGCGCCCACGAAAGCGAACAGCGGCACTCCCGCAGTAGAGGCCCAGGCCGGCATCCAGGCCAGTGCCAGCACCGCCGCCAGCGCCGCGCCGCCCGACACGCCTATGATGTCGGGACTGGCCAGGGGGTTGCGCAGGGCTGGTTGCAGGGCCGCCCCCGAGACGGCAAGACCGGCACCCACCATGGCCGCCAGCGCCACCCGGGGCAGCCTGAGCTTCCAGAAAATCGTGTCGTCGGGACCCACTCCCGCCATTACCGCGCCCAGGTCGAGCTCTACGCTGCCCACGAGCAGGGCCAACACCGCGCAGGCCAGCGCCACCGCGGCGCAGAGGGCCAACCCCCAACGCCTGCGCGATGCCGTGAGCCTGGCGGCGCCGTTCACGGCCGCTCACCCGCTTGTAGCGCCGGGTCTTCGCCTGCCGGAACAGCCCGCGCGGGGTGGACGTAATCGGCCACCAATTGCGCCGCGCGGCCTACGCGCGGGCCGGGCCTGAGCAACAGGTCGCCGTCGCTCGCGTACACGCGTCGCTTGAGCAACGCCGGCATCGCCGGCCAGCCGCTCCACCTCGCCAGGGGGTCACCGCTGGACGCTTCGCTGCCCATGCCGACGTCAAACAACACCTCGGGTGCCGAGGCCACGAGGAACTCTGGATCGACCACCGGCCACGCGCCGCCGGCCTCGTCGGCCACGTTGCGAGCGCCGGCGATGTTGAGCAACTCGCCGAGGTAACCCGCCGGCCCGGCAAGAACCAGCGGCCTGTGGCCTACGACCAGCGCCACCGGCGGCCGCGGCAGGCCGGCCACGCGCGCGCGCACTGCTTCGAGCTCGGCGTCGATCGCGTCCACCACCTTGCGGCCCTCGTCCGACCGGCCAACGGCCGCGGCCACCTGCAGTATGGCCGCGTTCAACTGTTCAAGTGTAGCGTCGCGCACAACCAGCACCCGTATCCCCGCTGCCTTGATGGCATTGACTCCCGATTGGTTTCCAGGACTGGGCGAAGTGATCACCAGGTCGGGCTGCAGCGATACCACCCGCTCTATCACCGGGGCGAGAAAACCACCCACCCTCGGCAGGGCCGCCACCCGCGCGGGGTAGTCGCACTGGTCGGACACGCCCACCACCAGGTCGCCGGCCCCCAGCACAAACAGGGTCTCGGTCACCGACGGCACCAGCGACACCACCCGCTCGGGCAGCTCTGCCGCTGACCCGCTGGCCGACGATTGGCCGGCGGCACTGGCCAGGGGGGACCCGAGCCCAAGGATGACCAGTAGAACAAAGGCTTTGCCCGCTCGTCCCATAAAAGTCTCCTTATCCGGCGTCAACATTGAATGAACCCGGCCGGGGCCCGTCAACTGTACTGAGAGCCGCGAACGAGACGGCCACAGCTGAGCAGCAAGGGTAAAGGTTTTCTCCTCCTTTTCTTTCCCTTGGCCCACAGCCGGGTAGCGCACCCCCCTGCGTTGCCCGGCTTTTTTTATG
>DBZX01000060.1:10177-25956 GCA_002311335.1 bacterium UBP10_UBA1149 | reverse complement strand
ACAGCGCTGCCTCAGAAACCGGCAACGGACGCCAGCGCGCGCAGGCTGGATCCCAACAGGGGCGACGGCAACAGGCCGATTAAAACGACCGCCACCGCGGCCAGCAGGACCGAGACGGAGAGCGCCGGCCGCGCAGGCAATACCCGGGAGGCCGCCGAAGCGCCGCCGGCAGCCAGAGAATCGGCATCGTCAAAATACATGGCGCGGATAACGCCGAGATAATAGGCCGCCGACAAAGCACTGTTGAGCACGGCCACCACCACCAGGGTATAGAAGCCGGCGTCGAGCACCGCGCTGAACAGCGACACCTTGGCAACGAAACCACCCAGGGGAGGAATCCCGGTGAGCGACAGCATGCACACCGTCATGGCCAGGGCGGCAAGCGGGCGTGCTCTTCCGAGGCCGGCGAGGTCCGAAATATTTTCGGCTGGGCGACCGCGGTCGGCCAGCGACATCATCACCGCGAAGGCGCCCAGGTTCATCGCGGCGTAAGCGGCGAGATAGAACAGCAGCGCCGCGGCGGCCTCGCTCGTGCCCGCCACCACGGCCATCACCAGGTAACCGGTGTGGGCCACCGACGAGAAGGCCAGCATGCGCTTGAGGCTGCGTTGCCTGAGCGCGGCCAGGTTGCCCACGGTCATCGTGGCCGCGGCAGCCACCCACAGCGGGGTCTGCAGTTCGACCGCGACCCAGGGCATGGCCAGCAGCACCGACCTGAGCAGCGCGGCAAAGGCGGCAGCCTTGACCACGGTGGCCATGAAGGCGGTCACCGGGCTGGGAGCGCCCTCGTACACGTCGGGAGCCCAGAGATGAAAGGGAACCACCGCTATCTTAAAACCAAAGCCCACCAGCAGCAGGGCCGCGCCGAGCCGGGTAACGGCCGACGTTCCGCCCTCGCCCGCGAGTCCGGCCATCGCCGCGAGGTCGGTACTGCCGGCCTGGCTGTAAAGCAGGGCGATGCCGTAGAGCATGAAGGCCGAGGCAAAGGCCCCCAGGAGAAAATACTTAAGCGAGGCTTCGTTCGATCGCCTGCGCGCCTTGGCCATACCCGCGAGCACGTAGACCGCGATCGACATCGTCTCCAGGCCGAGAAACATCACCACGAGATCGGTAGCAGCAGCCATCACCATGCCGCCGGCCACGGCGAACAACAGCAGTGGGTAGTACTCTCCCCTGGTCACGCCGTTGACCTCCAGCGTGTCCAGCGACATGAGCACCGACAAGGCCGCCATGATGCACAACAAGCCGTTGCACCAGCCGCTGAAACCGTCGAGCGCTATCGGTCCGAAGTAAACCGCCTCGATGGGCGCCCTGCCCAGAACGGCTATCGCCAGCAGCGCCGCTATCGTCAACCAACCCACGCCACGACGCGACTGGTAGGGCCAGAACATTTCGGCGATGAGCACCAGCACCGCGGCGCCGAAGGCCCACAGCAGCGGCATGACGGCGGCGTAGTCTGCGCCGGGGGGCAAGAGATTGAGGGGCAAGGGATTCACCTGCTCACCTCCGCCCGCGCTGTTTCCACGGGCGTGATGCCCGCGCGCTCAAGGGTGAGCTCCACCGAGGCCTCCATGGTCTTTAAAAACGGCTGCGGGTACACGCCCATCAGCACGATAAGCGCCAGCAGCGGCACCAGTATGACCAGCTCGCGCCGGTTGAGATCCGAGATCTCGCGGTTCTCGGCCTTGTCTATTTCGCCGAACATCACCCGCTGGAACATCCACAACATGTAAACAGCTCCAAGCACCACGCCACTGCAGGCGAGGATGGCCAGCACGGGGCTGGCCTTGAAGGCACCGAGCAGGATGAGGAACTCGCCCACGAAACCGTTGAGGCCCGGCAGGCCGATGGACGACAGCGTGACCACGAGCAGAAAGAACGCGTAGAGCGGAACCTGCCGCCACAGCCCGCCGAAGTCAGCTATCAGGCGCGTGTGGCGTCGCTCGTAAAGAACGCCCACGAGCAGGAACAGCGCTCCGGTGGAGATGCCGTGGCTGATCATATGGTATACGGCGCCTTCTACACCCACGACGTTGAGCGAAGACAAGCCCAGCATGACAAAACCCAGGTGACTCACCGACGAGTAGGCGACCAGCTTTTTCATGTCCGGCTGCACCATGGCAACCAGCGCGCCGTAGATGATGCCCACCACCGCCAGCGCGCCGATAATCGGCATGGCGACCCCCAGCACGTCGGGACATATGGGCATGGCCAGGCGCAGAAATCCGTAGGCGCCCATCTTGAGAAGCACGCCGGCCAGTATAACCGAGCCGCCGGTGGGCGCCTCGACGTGAGCGTCGGGTAGCCAGGTGTGCAGCGGCCACATGGGAACCTTGATGGCGAACGACAAGGCCATGGCTGCAAAGCACCAGGCCTGGGCGCTGCGCGTGAGCTCGAGATCGTAGAGGTCGGTCATCGCGTAGCTCGGGGCGCCGGTGGCAGCCGCGTGGGCCAGGCCCAGCCAGACCAGCGCCACCAGCATGGGCAGGCTGCCCACCATGGTGAACAACACGAACTTCATGCTCGCGTAGACCCTGCGCCGGCCTCCCCAGATGCCGATGAGCAGGAACATGGGCACCAGCATCAGCTCCCAGAAAACGTAGAAGACCAGCACGTCGGTGGCCACGAGCGTTCCCAGCATGGCCGACTCGAGCAGCAGCACGTTCACCAGGTAGCCCTTCGGCCGCTTGTCGATCGAGGTGGCCGAGTTGAGCACCACCAGCGGCGTCAGGAAGACCGTGAGCAGCACCAGCAACAGCGAGATGCCGTCGAGCCCCAGCGACCAGGTGACGCCCATCTGCGGTATCCAGGCAGCCTGCTCGGTGAACTGGAACTCGCCGGTACTCGAATCAAAAAGCGCCGCGATGCGCAGTGCCACGGCAAAAACAGCCAGCGACGCGGTCAGGGCAATCGCGCGCATGCTCTTCACCGCGCCCGGGCCCGCCAGGGCCACCAGCCCGGCACCCACAACGGGCACGGCTATCAACAGGCTGAGCAGCTGTTGGTCCATCGGTCAGCCGCCCCCGCCCAGCAGCACCGCCGCCACCAGCGCCAGCGCGCCGGCCAGCAGGCTCAAGGCATAGTGCTGCACGCTGCCGCTGTTCCAGCGGCGCCAGGTTTCGGCCAACACGCCGGCCGTCATGGCCACGCCGTCGGCAAAGCTATCGATCAGGCCCACGTCAACCGACTTCCACAGGAACCCCGCACCGCGACCTATAGGCCGCACCACCAGGCGCTCGTAGGCCTCGTCCACGCGCCAGGCAGAGGCCATCCACTGCCAGGCCCTGCCCAGCGCGCCGCGCACAACGACGTCGGCGTCGGGGCCGGCCGCGTACAACTTCCACGCAAATCCCATCGACCCCAGCACCACCGTGGTCGACACCAGCATGAGCAACCACTCCACGGCCATCGACAGGTGCAGCGCGTGCCCGGCGTGGGCGGCAGACGAAACCGACGGGGCCAGGAAAGAACCCAGCACGTCGTGACCGCCCAGCGCGTGGGGCACGCCCAGGTAGCCACCCGCAACCGACAGTACGGCCAGCACGATGAGCGGAACCGTCATCGACCGCGGGCTCTCGTGGGCCTGCTCTCCGCGCTCGCGATCACCGCGGAAGGAGTCGAAGAAAACCAGGCGCAGCAGGCGGGTCATGTAGAACGCCGTCAGCGCCGCGCCGGCAAGCCCGATCAACCACAAGCCGTAGTGACCACCGGCGAAGGTCGCGGCAAGGATCGCGTCCTTGGAAAAGAAACCCGCCAGCCCAGGCACACCGGCGATGGCCAGGGTGGCCACCGCGAAGGTAGCCCAGGTCACAGGCGTCCTGGCCCTCATCCCGCCCATCTTGCGGATGTCCTGCTCCTCGTGCAGTGCGTGGATAACGCTGCCCGCGCCGAGAAACAGCAAGCCCTTGAAGAAGGCGTGCGTCATGACGTGGAACACCGCCGCGCCGAAGGCACCCACGCCCAGGGCCATGAACATGTAGCCCAGCTGGCTCACGGTCGAGTAGGCCAGGACTTTCTTGATGTCGTTCTGCACCACGCCCACGGTCGCGGCCATCAGGGCCGTGATGGCGCCCACCCAGGCGATCACCGTCATCGCCGCGGGCGCTGCCTCGAAGAGACCGTTGAGCCGCGCCACCATGTATACGCCGGCCGTCACCATGGTGGCGGCGTGTATGAGAGCCGACACCGGCGTGGGGCCAGCCATGGCGTCGGGCAGCCAGACAAACAACGGTATCTGCGCCGACTTTCCCGTGGCACCAACGAACAGCAGCAGGGCCGCGGCCGTCACGAGGCCGGGCGAAAGGCCGGGGGCAGCGGCGTTGATATCGGCAAACCTCAACGACGAACCGCCCATGTCGGAAGCGCCCGGTGCCAGCGCCCAGAACAACAGGAAGGTACCAATCACGAAAGCCGCGTCGCCCACGCGGTTGACCACGAAGGCCTTCTTACCAGCCGACGCCTTGGCCGTATCGGTGTACCAGAAGCCGATCAGCAGGTAGCTGCACAGGCCCACGCCTTCCCAGCCCACGAACATCAGCACCAGGTTGTCGGCCATCACCAGCACCAGCATGGCCGAGGTAAACAGGTTCAGGTAAGCGAAGAATCTCGCGTAGTCGTCGTCGTGGGCCATGTAGCCGGTGGAGTACACGTGGATCAGAAAGCCAACGCCGGTGATGACCAGGCACATGACCACGCTGAGCGAGTCGAGCACTAAGCGGACATCGATGTTGAAGCCCGCCACCGCGATCCAGCGATAAACGTCGTCGGCCAGCACCGCGCCCTCGGGCGCCGACACAAGCGCCGAGAAGGCGCGCAAGGCCAGCAGGAAACTCACACCTACCACCGAGCAGGCCAGCACGCCGGTGGCCCTGCGACCCACGCGGTAGCCCACCGCCACGTGCAGCACGGCTCCCAACAGCGGCAGCAGCGGTATCCACCTGAGCCAGCTTTCGGCGCTTACCACTTGAGCAACGATATCTCCCCGGCGTCCACGGTCTGCCGGTTACGGAACATGGCCAGGATGACGGCCAGGCCCACGGCTGCCTCGGCAGCTGCCAGCGTCATCACGAAAAACACGATCACCTGCCCTTCCATGGTGCCCAGCCCGCGGGCCACTGCCACGAAGGCGAGGTTGGCGGCGTTGAGCATGAGCTCGACCGACATGAAGATGACGACAATATTGCGGCGCGTGGCAACGCCCGCCGCGCCGATAAAAAACAGCGCCGAGCTCAGGGCCAGGAAGTGAGTAGGGCCGACCACCTCAGGCGTCCTCTCCGGATTCCGCCGACGGGCTTTCCGATGCCGGATCGCGCTGGGCCAAGACCACCGCGCCCACCACCGCCACCAGCAACAGCATCGAGGTCAGCTCGAACGCCACCAGGTAGTCGGTAAAGAGCACCCGCGCCAGGGCCCGGGTGCCACCGAAGCCCTCTGCCAGCACGGCGCCCGCGCCCGTCGCGCCGGCGTCGCCCATCAGCACAACGGCCACGCCCGCCGCCAGCGTGGCAGCCACCGCGTAGGCAACGATGCGCAGCAGGGGATGGGCAGGCTCGTCGGGGTCTCCCTTGAGGTTGAGCAGCGTGATGACGAACAGGAACAACACCATCACCGCGCCCGCGTAAACTAGGATCTGCAGCGCGGCCACGAGATGAGCCTCGAGGATTATGTAGAACACCGCCAGCATGAACAGCGTCATGACCAGGAACAACGCGCTGTGCACCGGGTTGGGCCGGGTGATCACACCCAGCGCGCAGAGCACGGTGGCGGCGGCCATCGGGTAGAAGACCAACTCGCTCACACGAGCCCCTCCTTGAACAAGACGATGACGGCCGTGACCAGCAAGTTGACAAGCGCCAGCGGCAGCATGCCCTTCCAGCCGAGATTCATCAGCTGGTCCCAGCGCAGGCGGGGTACGGTCCAGCGCACGAGAAACTGCAGCCAGCAGAAAAACACGACCTTGAAGGTGAAGGCTGCCACCTGCATCAGCGTTACCGCCAGTGGCGAGACCGCGATGAGATCGAGGCCGGGAAAATTCCAGCCCGCGCTACCGAGCCACGGTACCTGCCAGCCGCCGAAGAACAGGGCCGTGACCAGGCCGGCCACCATCACCACCTCGGCAAAGTCGGCCAGCATGAAGGCGGCCTGCTTGCCGCCGGAGTACTCGGTGAAGTAACCAGCGATGAGCTCCGACTCTGCCTCGGGAAGATCAAAGGGTATGCGCTTGGTCTCGGCCATGCCCGCGACGAGGACGATGATGAAGGCCAGCGGCTGGGTAAACACGCCCCAGGCGGGGAGAAAGCCGAAGAGCAGTTCGCCCTGGGCGCGGGCTATTTCCTGCAGGTCGAGCGTGCCCCACCACAGCACGCTGCTCACGAGTGCCAGTCCCATGGCGACCTCGTAGCTGATCATCTGCGCTGTGCCGCGCACGCTGCCCAGCAGCGCCCAGCGGTTGTTGGACGCCCAGCCGGCGAGCACCACGCCGTAGACACCCATCGAAGAGGTGGCCAGAATGTAGAGCAGGCCCACGTCGAGACTCACGGCCTGCAGGTTCACCACCCGCGTGCCGATGGTCAGCGTGTCGCCGAAAGGTATGGCGGCAAAAGCTATCATGGCTGGAAACAGCGCCATGAACGGAGCCACCGAGTGCACCACGCGGTCGGCCGACTCGGGGCGGAAGTCTTCCTTGCTGAAGAGCTTGAGAGGATCGGCGACGGCGGTGTTGATAATGCCGAGGTTGAAGGGCAACAAGCCGCCAAAGATGTTGGCGCGGTTGGCACCCACGCGGTTCTGTATCAGGGCGCTACCCTTGCGCTCAAGCCACAACAGGAACAGCGACAGCTGAAGCACCATCACCAACACGAGCAGGGATTTCAGTCCGCCTTCTATCCACTCAGCCACCGAACTCGCCCCTCTTGAGCTGCCCTATGAGCTCGAGCGCACGGGGTACGTCGAGCCTGGCCACGTAGGGCCCCGCGTCCACCTGCAGTACCGGCGCCAGCTCGCAAGCCCCGAGGCACTCGGCGCGGTCGAGGGTGAAGCGCCCGTCGCGGGTGGTCTGCCCGGGCTCCACGCCGAGCTCGCGGGCCATGGCGGCCAGCACTTTCTCGGCACCCTTGAGGCGACACGACACGTTGGTGCACAGCTCGAGCCGGCAACCCATATCGCGCCGTCGGTACATGGTGTAAAACGACACCACGCCCTCCACCCAGGCCACGGGCAGTTCGAGCAAGCCAGCCACGTATGCCTGCGTGGCTGGGCTTATCCAGCCGAATTCTTCCTGGGCCAGCCACAGCACCGGCATGAGAGCCGCGCGACGCTCGGGATAACTCGCCACGATTTTTTCAAAGCGCTGCAGCGCTTCATCGCTGAACACCGGGGACTCCTGCTCTTTGCCTGCCTGTTGGCCCATGTAGTTGCCGGTCGCCGGGCACGGGCCTCAGCGATCGCACTCCCCGCCGATCATGTTCACCATGCCGAACACCGCCACGAGGTCCGACAGCTTGGCCCCGATCACCATGCCCTCCAGCGCGGCCACCGAGTAGAAGCAGGGCGGGCGCACCCTCACCCGGTAGGGTCGGCCGCTGCCGTCGCTGACCAGGAAAAACCCCAGTTCACCGTTGGCGCCTTCACCCGCGAAGTAGACCTCGCCCTCGGGAATGCGCACGCCCTCGATGACGAGCTTGAACTGGTTCATCAACCCCTCGATAGAGCCGTAGACTTTCTCCTTGGGAGGCAGCACCAGCTTTGGGTCGTCTATGCACCACGGGCCGCTCGGCATACGCTCGATACACTGCTCAACCATCTTGATGGACTGGAAGATCTCCTCGAAACGCACGTTGAAGCGATCGAAGTTGTCGCCCTTGCTACCCACCGGCACGTCGAAGTCGAGTTCGTCGTAAACCATGTAGGGCTCGTCGCGGCGAAGATCACTGGCCAGGCCGCAGGCGCGCAGCATGGGGCCGGTGACGCCCATGTCGAGGGCACGCTCCAGCTCGAGCACGCCGACGCCGGCCATGCGGTCGAGAAAAATGCGATTGCTCTCCAGCAGTGTCTCACAATCGACCATCACCCTTTTTACGTGTTCGAGGGCCGGGCCTATTTCTTCAAAAAACTGTTCGTCCAGGTCACGGGCCAGTCCGCCCACCCTGCCGTAGCTCACGGTAACGCGCGCGCCGGTGGCCGTAGAAGTAAGGTTGTAGAGCCGCTCGCGGGCTTCGTTCATGTAGAACCCGACCGTTATAGCTCCCAGCTCGGTGGCCCCCATGCCCAGCGCGGTAAGGTGATCGGCTATGCGCGAAACCTCCGACAACAGGGTGCGTATCCACGAACAGCGGGCCGGCACCGTTATCCCCGCGAGACGCTCGACCGCCTCTACAAAAATAAAGTTGTTGATCAACGGCGACGCGTAGTTCAAGCGGTCGGTGTAAGGAATAACCTGGTTCCAGGTTCCCTGCTCACACATCTTTTCAAAACCGCGGTGGAGGTAGCCGATCTCCACTTCGGCCTCCTCGATGCGTTCACCATCCAGTTTGGTGATGATGCGCACGATCCCGTGCATGGCCGGGTGCGCCGGGCCGATGTTCAGGAGCATGTCCCGCGTCCCGAGTTCTTCGGTCCCGGGTGTGGCTTGAGATGTCGTGTCTTGCATGCGGATCCTTGCGGGGCGCGCCCTCAGTTCTGGGGCCCGATCAGGGGCTGGCGCTTGTTGACGGGNNTGCGTCGCCGGGTGCGACGGCCCCATCTGTATTTCCATTTCCTCGGTGAGAGGATCGGGCGCCATCGCGCCAGGGATATCGGCCCGGCTACCGGTCACGTCGGGTTACCAGTGCCGGGCCAGGGGTTGGCGATCGGGTCGCGTTCTTCGACCAGCGGCTGCCGCTTGTTGTAGGGATAGTCCTTGCGAAGCGGGTAGCCCTCGAACTCCTCGTACATCAGTATGCGCCTGAGGTCGGGGTGACCGGTGAAGCGCAGGCCGAACATGTCCCAGGCTTCGCGCTCGGCCCAGTTGGCCGAACCCCACAGCGGAGTGGCCGAAGCCAGCGTCCAGGGTTCGCCCGCCAGGCGGGTCTTCACCATCAGCCGGCGGCCGGCAGCGATGCTGCGCAACAGGTACACCACCTCGATGACGCCCTCGGTGGCCACGCGGTCGACGGCCGTCAGGTCGACCAGCACGTTGTAATCCTGGCCGGGGTCCTGCTTGAGAAAACGAAGAACAGCCAGCAACTGCTCGGGCTCGACCACGAGCACCGTGCCACTGGCGCACTCGTATTGCTCGGCGCCGCAGCCGGGCACGGCAGCGGCTAATTGCGCGCTCAGCTCCACTCGAAAGCCCCCTTGCGCCAGGAGTATACAAAGCCCACTCCCAGCACGCCCACGAACATCAGCATCTCGATGAAGCCGAACAGGCCCAGCTCACGAAAAATAACAGCCCAGGGGAAGAGAAACACGACCTCGATATCGAAAATGATGAAGAGGATCGCCACGATGTAGAAACGGATCGAGAACCTGACCCAGGCCGGGCCGGTGGGCTCGTTGCCGCACTCGAACGACTCGCCCTTTACGCGGCTGTGACTGCGCGGACCCAGGAAAGAGTTGATCGACACCATCACGCCGACGATGACCGCCGCGAGAGCAAAAGTGACAAGAACAGGAATATACTCGGACATCAGCTGCCGCAGGCCCGCCGCGCCATGCAAAAGGGCCTCGGCACGCGCCCGTTGAACGCCGATTTATTGCCACCGCGGGGCGGCAAGTCAACGTGAAGGGGCAGGCATTACAGCTACTTCACCAGTGTATTTGATCAGCTGAAGACAGCGGCCGGCTGACAACCTCGCCGGCCCGGGCAGCCCCCGGTCGCGGGCCGGATAGAATCGCTCAGGCCACGTTGAGGTCGCGGCGCGGGACATCGCGAACCAGCACATCGCTGCTGCCCTCGCCGAAGCTGTGTCGCTTCATGCGCTCGAGCCCCTCGCGGACTTCCCTCCGGGTCATCAGGATGCCGTAGGCCCCGAGTATCTGCTTGACGATGTCGTAGTGGTTCTCGATCGACTGCGTCACCGAGGTGTAGCCGTGCCGGCCGGCACGCGGCCCTTCCCAGAAAGCCACCGGGTTCATCGAAAAGAAATGCGTGTCAGACTCGGTGGGTTCGATCACTATGATATCGCCCTGGAAGTTGGGGTCGTCCTGGTAGGCGCGCAGTCCGTACTGGATACGCGAGTGCAGCAGGGTGCGGAACACCTGGTTTATGACCGTGCCCACACCCTGATCGGCCAGCGGGGTTCCCTCGGTCACAAAGGTTCCGCGGTCAGCGTCGTAACGATGCGTCACGCGGTTGGAGAACGGCCTGAAAGGGTTGTAGCAGATGATGAGATCGGCGCCGTGCTCCATGGCCACGTCGATGTTGGCCGTACGGCGAACGCCGCCGTCCACGTAGTCAACGCCGTTGATGCGCGCCGGCTTGTAAAAAACAGGAAGCGCGGTCGAAGCCTGTATGGCCTCGGACACCGTGACCGAGCAATCCTCGTCGTGGCCGAACACCACGCGCTCGGCGGTGTCGAGGTTCATGGCCGATATGTACAGCTCCTTGCCCGTGTAGCGGTGCAGGCTGCGAAACTCGTTCGGAAAACCATTGTTCTCCATGTTGTGACGCATGTAGCGCTCGATGCCGTTGTTGGTGAACACGCCCGAGGGCAGGTAGTCGGTGGGAAACGGAATGCGGCGGGCGAACAGCGCCCGCGCTATCGGCATGGCCATGTCCTGCAGCGAGCTGAGCGAGGGGTAGCGGGCAAACACGCCCAACGCCGGCCTGACTTCTTCGACCAGGTCGGGGGCCTGCGAAAACATGTCCACGACTATACCCGGTAGGTAAGTCATCAGGTCGAGCACGTACTCAATGGGCTTGCCTACCCAGTCGCCGACGTCGATACCGTAAAAATCGCCGGGCCTGAACCGCGAGAACTGCACCGATGACCCGTCGAGTGCCCGCAACATTTCGGAGGGCGGTACGCCGGCGGCCAACGGCGCGACCAGCAGGGCGCCCGCGCTCAGGCCGACATAGATATCAAAGTCGGTGGTCTTGTAGTTGATGAGGAAGTCGTCGAGGGCCTTGATGCCACCCAGCTTGAAAGCCCCGCCGGTGACCGCACCACCGGCGAGCACCAGCGCCACCTTGGCGTCCTTCTTGCGAACCGAGAGGTCGCTCTTCTGTACTATGCTGATACCCAAATCAGTTCTCCGCCGCCCGCTCGCCACCGACAGGACCCTGTCGGCCTGCTGCCTGCCCAGCCAGGGCCAGCTCGGCCAGCTCCAGCTCTTCGGGCGTTCCGACCGTGAGCCAACGCCCTTCAAAAATGTACCCGAAAACGCGCTCGCCGGCCACGACCATGCGTGGATAAGTTTGCCTGGTGATAGAAAACACGCCGCCCGCGGGCATAAAATCAAACACCCCTGGTTCCAGTACCTGCACACCGGTGTACATCCAGGGCTCCAGCGCTCCTTCGGCCGAGGGGTCGCGGGAGTCAAGAAACCCGCGCACGCGGCCCTCACCGTCGGTGCGGATGACACCGAACTGGTCCATGTCGGCGTCCTTGCGCAACACCAGCGTGGCCAGGGCTTTGTGCTGCTCGTGGAAGCGAAGCACCTCGGCGAGGTCCACGTCCACTATGGTGTCGGCGTTGATCGTCACGAACGCGCCTTCGCCCAGCATCGGACGCACGCGCAGAATTCCACCGCCACTGTCGAGCAGGGGGTGCTCCTCGCTGTAGCGAATACGCGCGCCGCGATCCGAGCCATCGCCGAGGTGGCCGCGTATCTGTTCGCCGAAGTGGTGAAGGTTTATAACGACGTCGGTTATGCCAGCCGCCAGCAGCGTGTCGAGCGCGTAGTCGACCAGGGGACGGCCCGCGACCGGGACCATGGCCTTGGGCGTATTGTCGGTCAACGGTCGCAAGCGCGTCCCAAGTCCGGCCGCCAGTATCATGCCTGTCACGTGGGCATCTTTTCACGCACCTGTTCGTCCAGCAACCGACGGGTCACCGGCAGGCCTTCGACGCGAGCAGCAAAGCGACGCGCGGTAGCAACCACGCCGGGCAGCATGCGGGCGTAGGCCGGCTTGCCCTTCACCGTGGCCAGGTAGTTGAACCTGCCGACCACCTTGAGCACCCGCTGCAAGGCCAGCCACTCGTACTGCTCAACCACCTGGTCAAAGGACAAGCCGGCGGCAGAATCTGCCAGCGAGTGCCAGCGAGCGAGAAGCTCGCTCTCCATGTCGGGCTGCAGCAGGGTGGGCGTCACGCGGTCGGTCAACAGCGAGGCCACGTCGTATAGCGAGGGCGCCATCAGCGCGTCCTGGAAGTCGATCAGGCGAATGCAGAGGTCGTCGTCACCGCTGCCCTGCACCATCAGGTTCCAAGCGTGGTAGTCGCGATGACAGAACACGCGCGGCAGGGCCGCCAGCCTGTCCACGACAAGGCCCAGCTCGGCCCGGCACTCATCGATGCCGCTCGCCGCAGCAGGCAACAGCCCGTACTCGAGAAAGTGGTCGACTTCCCAGGTGAACAGCTCGTGGTCAAAGGCCTGGCCGAAGGCGTAGCAGCCACTGCCGTCGTCGATGCAGTCGTGTTGCAGGGCCGCGAGCAGCTCCAGCGCACCGCCGAACAACGCCACCAGGTCGGCGCCGTCCATAACAGCAGCGTCCCACAGGGCAGTGTCGCCCAGGTCTTCGAGCAGCAGCAGGTCGCAGGAATCTGAAACCGCGTAGAGCCGTGGAACCGCGGCACAGGAGCGGGCCATGAATCGCAGCACGTTGACAAAAGGCAGCTCGTCGGGACCGCCCTCGGCAAAAACGCCCAGCTCGTCAGATGACATGGCCACGCCCGCGTCCTGCAGTATCATCAGCACCACCGACGAGGGGCAGCTGTCTCCCCCTTGTTGGCTGCCCGACAGTGAGGCCCTGGCGTAGACACGCGAAGAGGCGTCACCAGCGACCTCGGCGAGGGACTCGCACCGGGCACCGGGCCACAGGTCGGCGATGGTGGCGTCGAGCCACGCTTCTATGCGCGGGTCTCTCAACGCTTCCGCCGGCCCGGCGCCAACAGCGTGCCCCTGTAGTTGGCTCCCGGGCTGATCCTGCCCAGTACCCGCGCGCCGGCGGCGCCGGTGACGGCCGGCAGGCCCGCCGCGCGGCCTTCGACAAGGCAGAAGCCGAGCAGCGCAAAAGCCTGGGCCTCGAGCATGAGGGGGTCCGCGCCACACCCTGCTACCGACTTCACCTGCGAAGAAGGAAAGGCCTCGGCTATCATCGCCACCAGCGAGGGATTCAGTACGCCGCCGCCGCAGAGCAACAGTTCGTGCGGATCGGGCATGCCCATGCGCGACAGGCTTCGCCGCATGGCTACCGACGTGGCCATGGTCGCGCTGGCCACGATGTCATCGGCGGTGAGGCCACGCTGGCGGCCCGACTCCACCAGTCCGGCCGCCAGGTGCCGCCCAAACTCTTCCCTGCCGGTGGAGGCCGGTAGTTTCCTTCGAAAGAAAGGCGCCCGCATTACCTGCGCCACCAGCTCCCGGTTAACCGTGCCGCGGGCAGCCATGCGTCCCCCCTTGTCCATGCGGCGACGCCCCGAGCTGAGCAGTTCAACGCAACCGTCGATGAGCATGTTGCCAGGACCGGTGTCGCTGCCACCCACGGTGGCTGCATCGCGTCCGGCGGGAAGCAAGGTCGCGTTGCCTATGCCGCCCAGGTTCTGCACGACGCGGTCGTGCCGGGGATGGGAAAACAACTCGTGGTGAACGAAGGGGACCAGCGGCGCACCCTGTCCACCGGCGGCCGTATCGGCCACGCGAAAATCGCTGGCGACAGTCGTGCCCGTGAGTTCGGCCAGCAGCGCGCCGTCGCCTGCCTGCACTGTAACGGTGTTGCGCGCCGGCAGGTGACATAGCGTGTGGCCATGGCTGGCCACGAGGTCGGGCGGTGTGGATCTTCGAGCGGCGCGCAGAACGTCTTCCACCGCCGAGGCAAAGACCCTCGCGAGATCGAGTGAAACCGCCGCGTGTTCGGCTACGCTCACAGCCTGTCCCTCGCAAGCATCCACCAGGCGCTGCCTCAAGCCGCGCGGCCAGGACCGCACGAGCGAGGCGATCGGTTTTATGGCCGCCCGGCCATCGGCGCTGCGCACTATCCTGACCAGCGCTGCGTCCACCCCGTCAAGGGATGTGCCCGACATCAAACCGACCACGACCAGCGGCCGCGCTTTAACCCTTGCTTGCGACACTACAATTATACTGTCATTTTAAGTAGATGGCTGCCAGTCCGAAAGCGCTGATATCCCAGGCTAAGCTCACAGAGCTCAACGACAGGTTCGAGACGGCTTCGCCCGAACAGATCCTGGGTTGGGCGGTGACCGAGTTCCCCGAGGACATCATTCTCACCTGCTCTTTCCAGCACGACGGCGTGGTACTTGCGCACATGCTGCGTACCATAAAGCCCGACATCCCGGTGGTATTCATCGAAACCCGGTTTCACTTCGCCGAAACGCTTAAGTACCGCGACGACATAGTGAAACTGCTGGGCCTCAACCTGAGACAGCTTGAAGCCGAGATGAGCGCCGAGGAGTTCCGGACCAAGCACGGCGACAAGCTCTACGGTAGAGACCCGGACTTGTGCTGCCAGATCAACAAGGTCGAGCCGCTGAAAAAAGCGCTGGCCGGAACCTCGGCCTGGATAAACGGCCGGCGGCGTAACCAGACCAAAGAACGGGCCACGATGGGGCACGTTGAGCTGGCCGGAAGCGTGGTCAAAATAAACCCGCTGGCCCGCTGGACGTCAAAGGACACCTACAAGTACCTGAACAACCACGGCTTACCCGAGCACCCCTTGTTTAACGAGGGCTATGCCTCGATAGGCTGCGCGCCCTGCACCTCGCTCGGCGAAGGGCGGTCGGGACGCTGGGCGGGCATTAAAAAACGCGAGTGCGGCATACACACCGTGCTGGACGAAGGCGGCTCAAACAGCCCCGAGCTTACGGAACCGGCAAGCGGCGCCCCTGCTTCAAGCGAAGATTCCTGAGCGGCAGGGACGCGCAAGCGCCTGGCCCGGCGGTGCGGTCAGCCGGTCGGAAAAATCTGCTGCATCTTCATGGCGAGGCTCATGTCGCCCTTGATCTTCAGCTTGCCACCCATGAAGGCCATCTGGGGGTTGAGTTCGCCGTTGATCATGTCGAGAAAATCGGCGACCGACATCGTTATCGAGATGTTCGGCTCTGGATGGGCCCCGGCCTGGGCCAGGTCTCCCTCGATGACACCGTCGGCGATCACCACGTGCCAGGTGCCGCCACCGTCGCCGGAAAGCTCGTACTGGTAGACAGCCGTCAAACCAGCGGCGGCCGCCGAGTTAAAGCGCCGGGGCATCTCTTCGAATACCTGCTGAATGTTGTCGGCCCTTACCATGCTTAACTTCCGCCCCTCGCCGCGCTCTTGAGCAAGACCACGCGGTCGATGGCGTATTAAGCGTGGAGTGAACCTGAGTCAACCGGAACGGTTATCTCCCCCCCCCCGACCGGCGGCGGAAGAAGAGGTTTGTGCGCCCACCCGCGGCGTACAAACCTCAAACAAAAAAGCCCCCCGACACTTGCCGGGGGGCCCCTTGAACCACGAATGGTTCTTGTTTCGTCGTCGGCTAGAGCCTGCCCGAAAGTCGCCGAGGCAACGACCGGACAGGCTCAATCGGTTTGGTTACCTTCGTTTCCTGGCTTTCTTCTTGGTTGCCTTTTTCTTGGCCTTCT
>DBZX01000060.1:1086-10105 GCA_002311335.1 bacterium UBP10_UBA1149 | reverse complement strand
CTTCCTGGTTGCCTTCTTCTTGGCTACTTTCTTCTTGGCCTTTTTCTTGGCCTTCTTCTTAGTAGCCTTCTTCCTGGTAGCCTTCTTCCTGGTCGCCTTCTTCCTGGTAGCCTTCTTCCTGGTTACCTTCTTCTTGGCGGCCTTCTTCCTGGTAGCCTTCTTCCTAGTAGCCTTCTTTTTACGTACTGCCATTGTGTATCCTCCTTCACTCCTCTACCGGCACCGTCCGACGAAACTTCACACGACTCTCTTTTTTCTTTCCATTGTACTGTTCCCTGAAATTATAGTTTTCCCCGGTGGTCGGAGTCAATAGTTCAGAACAACAAACGAACAGGGGCCAGAAATGGCTCCTAACGTCAGTCGCTCTGCACTTGCTTCACTCCATCGAGCGCACACAACTCGCGAAACAATTCCTGCTGAGCTTTTTTACTGCCCACGCAGGTGATTTCTATGCTTCGCTGCGGCCCATCTACGCGTACGGTAAGCGATTCTGCGTCTATCGAAGGGTTTGTATGCACAGCGTCAATAACCGGTATAGAATCAGAACCGCTTAACATCGTAACATTGTAACGCACGAGACTACGACGCCCGCGCACGCGTGACTCCAAGCCGCGCAACGACACGAGGCACGAAATTATTATCACCGTCGAGGCCACGGCGGCTTGCCAGGCCCCGCTACCGGCAGCAATGCCCACGCCAGAGACCGCCCATATGGTGGCAGCCGTAGTCAAACCGGTCACCGCACCGCGCGCCTGTATGATGGCCCCGGCACCGATAAAGCCGACGCCGGTTACCACCTGCGCCGCGATACGGCCGGGGTCACCCGACTCGCCGGCGACGTGACGCGACACGATCGTCAGCAGCGCGGCGCCCACGGCGATGAGCAGGTTGGTGCGTAGTCCAGCGGGCTTGCCGGTGAGCTCCCTCTCCATGCCCATGGCGCCGCCGAGCACGAGCGCCAGCAACAACTTGAGGCCATCTGTCATCGCGAATTCGAGTAACTCGTTCATCACTGGCATACCCCGCTCCCTTCCATGATCACGCCCGCCGCCGACCGAAAACCCGGCCCCCCGGGTAGACGGCGCGATCGCCCAGCTCTTCTTCTATGCGAAGCAACTGGTTGTACTTGGCCGTCCTCTCTCCCCTCGAGAGCGAACCTGTTTTGATCTGCCCAGCGTTGAGCGCTACCGCGAGATCGGCGATCGTGGAGTCCTCGGTCTCGCCCGACCGATGCGAAATCACCGCGGTGTATCCTGCTCGCTCGGCCATGCGCACGGCCTCTATAGTTTCGCTCAACGTTCCTATCTGGTTGACCTTGACCAGTATCGAGTTGGCCACGCCCTCGTCTATGCCGCGCTTGAGTCGTTGGCTGTTGGTGACGAAGAGATCATCACCCACCAGCTGCACGCGGTCTCCGAGGCTGTTGGTCAAGCGAGCCCAGCCATCCCAGTCGTCCTCGTCCAGGCCGTCCTCTATCGACACCAGCGGGTAGCGGTCGGTCAGCCGCTGGTACAGCTTGATCATCTGCGCGCTGCTGCGTGTCTTGCCGTCGGACTTCACGAAACGGTAGCCGCCATCTTCGCAGAACTCGCTGGCCGCGATGTCGAGCGCCAACGAAACGTGGCGACCCGGCTTGTAGCCCGCGTCTTCAATGGCGCGCATAACGCACTTGATGGCCTCGTCATTGCTGCTCAGGCCGGGGGCAAAGCCGCCCTCGTCGCCCACGTTGGTGCTCATGCCGCGGGCCTTGAGCACCGATTTGAGGGCGTGAAAAACCTCGGTGCCCATACGCAGCGCCTCGCTGAAACTGCGCGCACCGTGGGGCACGATCATGAACTCCTGGAAATCCAGCCCGTTGTCGGCGTGGGCCCCCCCGTTGATTATGTTCATGAGCGGCACAGGCAGGGTGCGGGCGCGCGGCCCTCCGATCTGCCTGTACAGCGAGCGCCCGCTGCCGGCCGCCGCCGCGTGGGCCACGGCCAGCGATACGCCGAGGATGGCGTTGGCACCCAGGCGCGACTTGTTGGGGGTACCGTCCAGCTCCAACATGCAGCTGTCAACCGCCTGCTGATCACTTGCCTCAAGGCCGCGCACGGCCGGGCCGATGTGGTCGTTGACGTTCTTGACCGCCTGCAGGACCCCCTTGCCACCGTAGCGCTTACGGCGAACGTCCCTCAGCTCCAGGGCCTCGTGGGTGCCGGTCGAAGCACCCGACGGCACACAGGCACGCCCGCGCGCACCTGATCTCAGTAAAACGTCGACCTCCACGGTCGGGTTTCCCCTCGAATCGAGTATCTCTCGTCCCTTGACAGACTTTATCTTCACGCCGTTATATCTCCTCTGCCGCGACCGCCACCACTCCGGCCCGCTTCAATCGGCGCTACCCTGTAGTGTAACGCGAACTGCTGGGGTATCCTCAACAGTGAAATGGCCAGGCGAAAACAACGAGCCACGCGTAAGCTCGCACTGCTGGTCTGGGTGCTGGCCGGAGTTTTCATACTGCAGGTGGGCAGCCTCGTCTTCGGACGCCACGGTCTTCGCCAGGCCGACGATCTCAACAACAGGCTCGAACGCCTGTCGGCCGAGGCAAGCCTGCGCATTGCCCGCAACGACTCTCTCTACCAGGATTTCCAAGGGCTGCGCAATAACCCCAGGGTGCTCGAAGCGGTTGCCAGGCAGAAGCTCGGTGTCGTGGCCAGCGACGAGTTCCTGTTTCGCTTCAGTCACTCGCCCTGAATAGTTTCTTCCGGATGCCTGCGACCCGGCCGTTCACGAGCAGCCGCTGGTCGCCCCGCAGTTAAGACACTTGTAGCAAGCACCGTTGCGGACCATGATCGCACCGCAGTCGGCACAGCTCGGCGCGTCGGACTGCGGCAGGATGAAATCAACGCTGGTTTCCTCCAGGCCACCTTCCCCCCGACCACCACCAGCCGCCGAAGTGTCGGTCGGCCTGGCCGCCGGTACCACTCTCAACAGTGCCGGGGTGGAGGTACTCTTCGATACATCCCCGGACTCCCGGCCCGCGGGTGATTCAACACCGGCCACAACCACCGGCTGACCGAAGCGCGTCCCCAGGAAACGGAATATGTAGTCGGTCAGCGACTTGGCTATCGGGATGTCCGGGTTCTTGGTAAAGCCCGAGGGCTCGAAGCGCACGTGCGAGAACTTGGACACCAGCGCGCTCAGCGGCACGCCGTACTGCAACGACAGCGAGGTCAGCGTGGCAAGGGTGTCCATCAGGCCGGAGATCGTACTGCCCTCCTTGGCCATCTTGATGAAGATCTCGCCAGGTGTGCCGTCGTCGTAGAAACCCACGTGGATGTAGCCCTCGTGGCCGGCCACCTCGAACTTGTGCCTGTACGAAGAACAGTCGGTCGGCAGGCGCCTGCGCACGGGCCGGCCCACGCCCGACGCGTCTTCGGCTGAATCGGCAGCAGCTGAATCATCACTACCCGCCTTGGTCGAGCTGCTGTCGGTGTCGCCCGTGTTGAGCGGCTGTATGCGCTTGCAACCGTCGCGATAAATAGCGACGGCTTTCAAGCCCAGCCTCCACGCCTCCATGTAAGCCTCTTCGATTTCCTCGACGGTGCTTTCGTTGGGCATGTTGATCGTCTTCGAGATCGCGCCGGAAATAAACGGCTGCACGGCACCCATCATGCGCAGGTGACCAAGCGGCTCTATGCTGCGCGCGCCGTTGCGCGGCTTGAAGGCGCAGTCGAACACCGGCAGGTGCTCGTCCTTGAGGTGGGGAGCATCTTCGATGGTCTCGTGCTCGTCTATGTACTCCACGATGTCCTGGATCTCGCGGCTCTCGTAGCCAAGCCGCGCGAGCGCCGAGGCAACGGTGTTATTGACGAACTTCAGGGTGCCACCACCCACGAGCTTCTTGTACTTGACCAGCGCGAGATCCGGCTCCACCCCGGTGGTGTCGCAATCCATCATGAAGGCGATGGTCCCGGTGGGCGCCAGCACCGTCAGCTGGGAGTTGCGAACGCCGTACTCGGTAGCCAGGGTTTCGGCTTCTTCCCAGACGTCGCGGGCGGCCGACAGCAGGTCCAGGGGCACCCGGCTGGAATCCAGCTCGCGTGACTTAGCGCGGTGTTTGCCCAGCACGCGAAGCTGCGGCTCGCGGTTGCGCGCGTAGCCCGCGTAAGGTCCACGGGCCTCGGCCAGCCGCGCCGACTGCAGGTAAGCCTCGCCGCTCATCAACGAGGTAACAGCCGCGGCAGACGCCCGGCCTTCGTCCGAATCGTAAGGCATTCCCAACGACATGAGCATGGCGCCCAGGTTGGCGTAGCCCAGGCCCAACTCTCGATAGGCCCGGGCGTTGTCGCCAATGTGGTCGGTCGGGTAGCTGGAATTATCGACCAGGATGTCCTGGGCAGTTGTCATGATGTCTACCGCGTGGCGGAAACCATCAACATCAAACTTGCCGTCCGTGGTCTGGAATTTCATCAGGTTGAGCGAAGACAGGTTGCAGGCCGAGTTGTCCAGGTGCATGTACTCGCTGCAGGGGTTCGACGCGTTGATGCGGCCGCTGTTGGGGCAGGTGTGCCAGTCGTTGATCGTGGTATCGAACTGCATGCCCGGGTCGCCGCAGAAATGCGTGGCCTCGGCGATGCGGCCCATCAGCTCGCGAGCGCGCATGGTCTCGCAGACTTCGCCGTCCTTGACGTTGCGGGTTCTCCACTCCTTGTCGTTGACCACCGCCTGCATGAACTCGTCGCTCACGCGCACCGAGTTGTTGGCGTTCTGGAAAAAGACCGACGCGTAGGCGTCCCCGTCGATCGAGCCGTCGTAGCCGGCGTCGATCAGCGTCCAGGCCTTTTTTTCCTCGCCGGCCTTGCAGTCGACAAACGCGTTGATGTCGGGATGGTCGACGTCGAGCACCACCATCTTGGCCGCGCGGCGGGTCTTGCCCCCCGACTTGATCACGCCGGCCGACGCGTCGGCGGCCTTCATGAAAGACACCGGCCCCGAGGCCGTGCCGCCACCCGACAGCGTTTCCTTCGAAGAACGCAGGCGCGACAGGTTGACGCCCGAGCCCGAGCCTCCCTTGAAGATGATGCCTTCGTCGCGGTACCACTGCAGGATCGAGTCCATGGTGTCGTCGACCGACAGGATGAAACAGGCCGAGCACTGGGGCTGCTCTTCCACCCCGACGTTGAACCACACCGGACTGTTGAAGCAGGCCTGCTGGCCCAGGAGAATATGGGTGAGCTCGTCGCGAAAAATGTCGCGGCTTTCGTCATCGACAAAGTAGTCCTGGCGCTCGCCCCAGCCAGTGATGGTCTCGACGACCCGGCCTAGAAGCTGGCGGACGCTGGTCTCGCGGGCGTCGGTACCGAGCGCGCCACGAAAATACTTGGAAGTGACCACGTTGGTGGCCAGTTGTGACCAGGTGGCGGGAAACTCCACCCCTTTCTGCTCGAAAACCGCCTTGCCGCCCTCGCCCTGTATGAGCGCGTCGCGGTATTCCCACTCTACGGTCGACCAGGGATCAACACCCTCACTCGACAGGCGCCTGCTGAAAGACAATCCGGTCGTAGCCTGGCCTGTAGCCTCCAGGGCCTCCGTTTCCAGTATCTCGGTGGCCTGTACCACCATCCCCGACTTCTTTTCCATTTCCGCCTCCGCTCCTTACCGCCGGGGAACTACCCGAACTCACTGAGAAAACACCAACCTGTCGCCGTCTAACGCCTACCCTATCTGGTAGGCGTCCGATCACCATACCACTACATGTTGTGGTATTGGAGGAAAAAAAGCAAATTCTGCCTCAGCCCCCAGTCATGCGCGATCGGGGGCGAATAAAACACAAAAACCCGTATTGATGCAAGGGCTGTCATTAAAAAGGTTGGACAAAGCATTCGCCCGGCGCTACGAATCTCCGCCGGTGAATCAACGAGCCGACAAGCCCAAAAAACTGGGCGAACTGTTTCCGACGACGCTCAAGCGCATGGGGCTTGAGCGCAAGCTCGACGACTACCGGGCCTGGGATGCCTGGGACGAAGTGGTCGGTCCGGCCATCGCGCGCAACGCGCAACCCACCCGGCTGGACGGCGACCGATTGATCGTGGCTGTGCGTAACTCTTCGTGGCTGCAGGAGCTCGACCTTCTCAAGAAGCAGCTGCGCGAGCGCTTGAACGAAAAGATGGGGCGGGAATTAGTGCGCGAGCTGTACTTCTTCGTCGGCAAGCTCGAGCAGGGCGCCACGAGCGATCGCAAGCGCAACCGAGAAGCCCTCGATAAGCTCTGGAAAAATCGCAGCCTGCCCGAATAGCCCCCGGTAGACCACAGCGACTGGCAGACCACAGCCAGGAACAGGGGCTTAACGGATTTCGGCAGAGACATCGGGGAGTCCACCGGCTACCAGGAGAGAATCCGCACTGCCCTCCCCCTGCACCTGCTGCTCCCAGTCAGACTTTATGTACTCGTAGTCCGACGCCTCGACGGCCGCGTCTATCAAGGCCTCGACATCAAGCGCGGCCTCGGCCCTTAGAACGTCTTCAAGCGCCGCCCTGGTGGCCGGGTGGCGGGGCACGAACAGGGTGCAGCAGTCCTGGTCGGGCTCGATCGATATTTCGTAAGTGTCGGCCTTTCTTGCGTAGTCGGTGATCTCGAGCTTGTCCATGCCCAGCAGGGGCCTGTACAGGGGCAGCTCGGCAGCCTGCTCTATGACAGCCAGGTTGGCCATGGTCTGCGAGGCCACCTGGCCCAGGCTCTCGCCGCTTACCAGCACGGCGGCCTTCCCCCGGTTGGCCAGGCGGCTGGCGATCTTGACCATGAGCCTGCGGTACATCAGCACCCTCAAGGACCGCGGCACCTTGCGCACCACCTCGGACTGGGCCTCGCCAAACGCCACCATGTGCAGCCTCGTGGCTGATTGCCCGCGCGCCAGCACCGCGGCCAACCGGCGCGCCTTGCGCATGCTGCTGCGGTCGAGGTAGGGCACGCTGTGAAAATGCACGGCGTCCACCCGGCAGCCGCGCCGCATCATGCGCAGCCCGGCCACGGGCGAGTCGATACCGCCCGAAAGCAACAGCAAGGCCCTGCCGCCGGTGCCCACCGGCAGGCCACCGCAGCCCTGCACGCGCCCGAGCGACAGGTAGATCGCGTCGCGAACGACGTGCACGTAGACCACCTCGTCGGGCCGCCCGAGGTTAACCGGCGCACCCGTCCGGTCGGCCACCACGGCACCCACGCGGGCACCGATCTCGGGAGATTCCAGTGAGAAGCCCTTCCAGGCCCTGCGTACTTTAACCCTGAAGCTGCCCGCGGGCTGCCAGCCGGCTATCATCCGCTCGACCTCGGCCAGCAGCGAATCCATGTCGGGCTCGCAGACGGTGGCTACCGACAGGTTGGCGATGCCCGGCACCTGGGCCAGTCGGCGGCAGATTTCTTCGGGATCAGCCGACCCCGGCTCGACCGTCACGCGACCGTCGTGCGAACGCACCGCGCCACTGGGCAGCGAGGCCAGTGCCTGCCGCATGTTATCGAGCAGGCGCGCGGTAAAGGCCCCCCGGTTGCCCAGCTTGAGAGTGATCTCGTTGTAGTGAGCGATCACCAGCCTGCGTTGTTCTTCTGCCATGACAACTGAACCTAGCCCCACCGGCCCCCGCTTGGCAAATGACCGTCCACGGGCCACGATGTCGCCCCATGCCGCTAGCCCGCCTCATACAAGGACATCTCGACCAGCGCACCCGCGTGGAGCTACCCTCGGATCGCTCGACACCCTGCGGCGTGCTGCTGCCGCTGCTGGCCACCGAAACGGGCTACGAGCTGCTCTACACCCTGCGCACCGACAGCCTGCCCAGCCACGGCGGGCAGGTGTCGTTTCCCGGCGGCAAACAGGCCCCCCGCGACCGGGGCCCCGAGGACACCGCCCTGCGCGAAGCCTCCGAAGAGCTGGGCATAGACGCCGACGACGTGCGCGTCATAGGCCGCCTGGACGACGTGTACACCCTGGGCGTGGAGTACCTGATCACGCCCGTTGTAGGCGTGCTCGACCAACGGGCTACCCTGTCGCCCAACCCGGACGAGGTGGCCGACGTGTTCACGGTGGGCGTCGAGGAGCTGGGCGACCCGGCTCATCGTGGCAGCGTGAAGAAAAGCTGGGGCGGCACGCAGTACGACATGCCGGTGATAACCGCTGGCCGCCACAACATCTGGGGCGCCACCTACTCCATTACTCTCAATTTTCTCGACTGCGTGCGCTCTGCGCGGGGTGATTAGGCGCCCAGCTCCACTACCTGCCCGTCCACGGCCAGCTCGGCATCGAGATCGGCGGCCTGCCTGACGGCCGAGCCCAGGTGCGTGACCAGCAGGCGCTCGCAACCAAGACGCTCACGGTTGGCCGCCAGCTGGGCGTAGCTCACGTGAAAGTCGGTGATCTTGTCCATGAAGCAGCACTCGCACAGAAACAGATCGACCCCGGCACTGCGCTCGACGAAGTCCTCGGTCCAGGCCGAGTCGCCGGAAAACAGCAGGCTCCCCCCCGAGCTGTCTTCGATCCTGTAGCCCAGGCAGTAGGGTTCGGCACCGTGCGGCACCTTGAAGGCGCCGACCTCCATGCCCGCCAACTCGAGTTCGTCACCGGGTGCGATCTCAATGTAGCGCAGGTCAAAGCCCAGGCGATCGAGGTGATCCCTGCTGTAGTAACAGTCGTAGAGCTGCTCCACCTTCTCCTGCGTGCCAGCCGGGCCGGCCACGAGCAAGGGCCGCGTGCGCGGCGACTCGAACAGGTACTCGAGCAACAGGAAGGGAATGCCGCCGAAGTGATCGCCGTGCAGGTGCGAGACCAGCACCGCGTCGATCGAGTCGCCGTTAAGCCCCTGGCGTTTCAAGCCGGCCAGCACCGACGGCCCGCACTCGAGCAGCAGCGTGCCGGCCTTGCCTTCGAGCAGGTAGGCGCTGTGCAGGTAGCCCCCGCTGTTGAAGGCATCCGCCGAACCGAGGACCGTCAGTCGCAGCATGGCCTCAACCTAGGCCACGGTGTGCAGCCTAGTCAAGAAGGGAAGCT
>DBZX01000060.1:410-1022 GCA_002311335.1 bacterium UBP10_UBA1149 | reverse complement strand
AGGGGCCGCTGCTGCCCGCTTGGGGCCGACTTGCTTCCTGGCTGCATTGCCTCGTCCAGGCGGCTGCTATTCTCCCCCGTGGAGCCAGGGATATGCGCCGGGCGAACAAGATCGGTGCTCGAAGCATTGCCGGTTTGACACAAAGGGCAACGGCAATTAACTGGATGGGGCGGTTCAAGATCCAGCATCCCAATGACTGCGGGCACGCACATAACGACGGTCGGTCAGGTTCCGGTCTTGCCGACTGCGAGTACGACCACTCGGATGGCTATTGCCGACGACCTTATTGGGTACTATAAGTCGGGGTCGGTAGGGAACGTAATGCGGCAATATAAATTCGAAGGAAAATAATGATGAAACCTGTACTGACGTTGATCGGAATCATAATTGGCAGCATAGTCGTCGCAGGATGTGCAACGACTCAAAGTCAAGTTGCGAATGGCCTCTACACCTCGCCTCATGAAAATTTCACTGTTCCTGTTCCGAATATGGGACTAGGCTTAAGAATCCAGGATCAAACGTTTGAAACCAGTGGCTTTGTTTCATTTCATGATGATTTTGGAGAGCTGAGACGCATTGATTACTCACCGTTGCCAGCGAACGCGACGGTGG
>DBZX01000060.1:0-234 GCA_002311335.1 bacterium UBP10_UBA1149 | reverse complement strand
TGCCAGCGAACGCGACGGTGGTGTATCGCGATCTAATTCAAAATGTAGTTCTTCCGGATATGCAATCTCGTTTCCCGGGCACGAAAATGCTCCATGAAGAGCTTTTAAACACGGATGAACGCGAAGAATATTTTTTTGTTTTTGAAATCCCTGGAGGCTCTCCGCTCGTCGACATGAAAACGGAAACGAGAATGAATTCGACAAGAGGCTATTTGTACTTCATGTCGGGAGGTT
>DBZX01000001.1:9484-11812 GCA_002311335.1 bacterium UBP10_UBA1149 | reverse complement strand
GTCGAACATGTGGTCGGCCTCGTCGATGACCAGCGTCTCCACGTGCGAAAGGTCAACGAAGCCCCTTCCGAAGAGGTCGAGCAGGCGCCCGGGACAGGCCACGATGATGTCTGGCTTGGCCTTCAGTCCCCTGATCTGGTTGCCGGCCGACACGCCGCCGAACACGGTGATGACCTTGGCCTTGGTAAACTTTGCCAGCAGGCGGGTCTCGGCCTGTATCTGCATGGCCAGCTCGCGGGTGGGCGCCAGTATGAGTGCGCGCGGACCGCGGCGGGGGTCGGTGACGATGCGCTGCAGTATGGGCAGCACGAAGGCAGCGGTCTTGCCGGTCTGGGCCAGGCCCAGTACGTCGTAGCCTTCGAGCGCCGACGGGATGGTGGCCGCCTGCACCGGGCGGGGCGTGACGAAGCCGGCCTCCTTGATGCTGCGACGAAGCGTGTCGTCGAGCGGCAGCTGCTCAAAAGAGGTCACCGTATCGGGAGAGCCGCCGTGGTTGGGGGCAGGCATGTCGGGAATAACATGGTCGGAAGGGGAAGTGTCAGGAATAGAGGCGTCAGGAATAGAAGTAGTATCGTTCATTGGAAATAATTAACTCGTGGATGGACGTACACATTCGGTGTACCCACCGGTAGATTCAGACCCGTACAACAGAGAAGGGTGTGGATTTATTGAAACGCGGCGCGATCTTCCTAAAGAAGCGATCCTGCTGTGCGCCGCCAGTCGCCGGAAGGGCGACCATCAGAGACTGATTATATAGCCGGACCCTGCTGCCGACGCAAGCGCTGTTTTGCCTCGCGGCTGGTTTTTGCTCCCCGGCGGCCCCTGCCGCCAGCGTTTCTGACCGCCGACCAAGGTGCAGGCAGGCCTTCCAGCCCTTCTGCGACGCGGGCCAGGGCGGGGCGACCACAACAATTTCGACGTCTGCTACTTCGACATCTGTTACTTCGACGAGCAGCAGTTCGGCTCCGTTCTCGACCTACGTACCCTGCGAATTCCTGACCGTACCCCGGCCCTACTGCTCAACCACCACCAGTTCGACGCTATGTCCGGGTGGTGGTTGCTGATCCTCGGCGTTGAGCGAGGCCGGCCATGCAAGGCGGCACCTGGACCGATTCGCCCTGAACCGACTCACCCTGAACCACGGGCGGCGGGCAAGATGCCCAGGGGCGGAATCGAACCACCGACACGGGGATTTTCAGTCCCCTGCTCTACCGACTGAGCTACCTGGGCGTGAGGGCAACGCGCAGGCCACGCGCGGTGGCCGGTGCAACCTGCCTGCGCAACTTTTCTAACGGTGTAGGGCTGGGGGGTCAACACGCCGCCGGGGGTATGGAGGCAGGCTGCTGTCCATCAATCGCGGCTCAGTGGCCCGAGGGGCAGCGGCGCTCGACCAGGTCGATGACCTCGGCGGCCAGGTCGGCACCACCCAGTCGCTTGATCTCCTGCAGGCCAGTGGGGCTGGTCACGTTTATCTCCGTGAGCAGCCCGCCGATTACATCCAGGCCCGCAAAGTATATGCCCGCTTCGGAGAGCAGGGGCTCTATCGCGCGGCAGATTTCGTGTTCGCGCTCGCCGATGTCGGCCGCCACCACGCTGCCGCCCACGTGCAGGTTGCCGCACAGATCGTCTGCGCGCGGCACCCGGCGCATGGCACCGGCTGCACGGCCTTCGAGATAGACCAGGCGCGTGTCGCCTTCGCGCGACTCGGGCAGGTAGCGCTGGGCCATGATCTGGCGGCACCCGTTGTCGGTGGACAGCTCGAGTATTGCGTTGATGTTGAGGTCGCCCGCCGACAGGCGAAAGATGCCCTGGCCGCCGCAGCCGTCAAGCGGCTTGACGACCACGTCCTCGCCCAGGCGCTGCATGAAGGCCAGCACGCGTTGCGGGTCGGCCGTTACTATGGTCTCGGCCACGAGATCGGGAAAACGCAGGATGCTCAGCTTCTCGCTTATCTCGCGCAGGCCCGCAGGATTGTTGAACACGAAGGTGCGCGCGGGGTCGGCCAGGCTGAGCAGCTGGGTGGCAAAGAAAAAGTCCGAGTCAAAGGGCGGGTCCTTGCGCATGAAGATCGCGTCGAAGTCGCCGGCGCGCTGGTCCGACCACTGCCCGAGTTCGAAGTGCTCGCCCTGCACGGGCTTGACCGTTACCGGCGCGGCGTGGGCCGCCAACCCGTCGTCGTACAGGAGCTGGTCAACCTGGCAGAACCAGTTTTCGTGGCCGCGCGACTGGGCTTCGGCCAGGAAGACAAAAGACGTATCCATGCTGATGTCTATGCCGTCGAGCGGGTCCATGACGAAGAGAAATTTCATGATCGGCTGGCTACCTGTT
>DBZX01000001.1:285-9446 GCA_002311335.1 bacterium UBP10_UBA1149 | reverse complement strand
GGCTACCTGTTGGCTGGCTACCTGGCCACCGGTGGCCGCGCGGTTGCGGCAACGCTGGCGGGGACGACCGGCGGTTTACGTCCGAGGTCGCCCCACAGGTGCTGGCACACGGCGGCTGCCACTATCGAGGCGGTCTCGGCGCGCAGCACCCGCGGCCCCATGCCCACGTCGATCCAGCCGTGTTCAGCGGCGAGTTCCAGTTCCTGGTCGGAGAAGCCTCCCTCGGGCCCGAGCACCGCTATTACGCTGTGGGTGTTGGGGTAGCGCTGTCGCAAGGTGGCGGGCGGGTCGTGGTCGGCGTTGGTGGTGAATATCAATCCCAGGGTGTCGTCGGGGCGGGTGGGTATGAACTCCTCGAAGCTGCGTATGCGCTCGACCACGGGCACCTGGGTACGCCCGCTCTGCTCGGCGGCGGCCACGGCGATGCGACGCCAGCGTTCCACCTTGTTCACGGCCGTGTCTTCGCGCGGACGCGTCACGCTGCGGTCGCTGGTTATCGGGCAGACGCGGTCCACGCCCAGCTCCACGATTTTTTCGACGACGAGGTCGAGCTTCTTTCCCTTGGCCAGGCAGGGGGCGATCGTCAGGTCGAGCGACGACTCGGTGCTGCTGTCTATCTCCTCCACTATACGCACCACCGCGGTCTCACCCTGGAACAGCTCGAGCACGCCCAGCGCCTCGCGTCCCTTGCCGTCGAAGACCACCAGCTCGTCGCCGGGCTGCAACCTGAGCACTGCCTGCACGTGGTGCAGGGCCGGGCCGGTGAGCACGGCTCGGTCGGCGGTCAAGCGATCGTCGCCCACGAAGATGCGCGTCTTTGGTGGTGAGGATGTGGTAGCCGAGTGGATCATGTCGATGCTTCCTTGCGGCAGATAGCGATGCTGCTCCAGCCGTCGTGTTGCAGGCAGTGTAGCGCCGTCCAACCCGGCTTGATAAACGCTGTTTGCACATTAGGCAAGCGCTCGTCGTCGATGCCCGACAAGATCAGCCTGCCCCCGGGCGCGACGCAGCGCGTCAGCGCGGGCTGCATGCCGACCAGGGTGGAGGCCAGTATGTTGGCAAAAACGAGGTCGTACAGTCCCCCTGAGGGCGGGCCGTCACACACGCGGGTCTCCAGTCCGGCCTCCAGTGAGTTGAGCCGCGCGTTATCAAGCGTGGTGGTGACGGCCACCGGGTCGTTGTCGGTGGCCAGGGCGCTGCTGGCGCCCATGCGCAGCGCCGCCAGCGCCAGCACGCCCGATCCGCAGCCCACGTCGGCCACGCTGTCGCCCGCTTGCAGGCAGAGGTCGAGCAGCTCGAGACAGCAGCGGGTGGTCGCGTGTTGGCCGGTGCCGAAGGCGAGGCCGGGGTTGATGATCACCGTGTCGCGCTCCGGGGCCGCCTGCTCCCAGGGAGGAATGACCTCGAGTCGCTTGCCTATGGGCAGGCGCGGGAAAAAGCTCTTCCAGTTGTCGGCCCAGGCGCTGTTGTCGATCTGCCTGGGCGCGGCCGCGGTCACCATGCCGGCGGGCAACGACGCCGTGAGCGCGCGTGACATGGAGGCGGCCTGGGCGGCGCCGGCCGCCTGCAGGTAGACCACCAGCTCGGCTTCGTTACTGTCCTGGCCCCGCAGTTCGCTGTTGGCAAAGCCCTGCTCGGCCAGCAGCCCGGTGAGCAGGTCCAGCTGCCCGGGGCTGCTGCGCAGCACCAGCTCGTACCAGCTGTGGTCGGTGTCCACGCGGGCAGGCTAACAGCGGGCCGCTCGCAGACAAAGCCGCCGGGCTTGGCACTTGCTTCGCCGCGGGGAGGCGGTTAGCCCTGCACGCATGCTGGTCATTGGTCACCGCGGCTCCACGGTCGACAGGCCCGAGAACACCATGCCGTCGTTCGCGCGAGCGCTCGAGGCGGGGGCCGACGGTTTCGAGTTCGACGTGCAGTTGAGCGCCGACGGTGCGCCGGTGGTCATACACGACGAGACGGTGGACCGCACCACCGACGGTTCGGGCTCGGTTGCCGGTCTGGAGGCGGCCGGGCTCAGGCGCCTGGACGCGGGCTCCTGGTTTGACCCTGTTTTTGCCGGACTGCGCCTGCCCTTGCTCGACGAATTGCTGGCCGAGTTTTCGGACCGCTGCACGCTCAACCTCGAGCTCAAGACCGAGCAGGCCGACCTGGCCCTGGTAGAGCGCTGCCTGGCTGCCGTCAACAGGCACGAGGCGCTCGAGACGGTGGTGTTCTCGTCTTTCAGCTGGGACTGCCTGCAGCTGTTGCGCGAGCGCAGTTCGGCGGCGCGGGTGGGCGTTCTCTATGTGCCCGACAAGGAGGAGGGTGCCTTTGAGGCCGCGGCCACCCTGGGCGCAGCCACCCTGCATCCGCACGTGTCGGCGGTCGACAAGAAGCTGATGGCGCGTTGTCGCAAGGCCGGGCTGGACATCTGGACCTGGAATGCTAACGACGAGGCCGAGGTCAGGCGGCTGCGCGATCTCGGCGTGGCCGCGGTGTTTTCAGACGATCCGGCGGCGGCCGTCGCTGCGTTGACCAACTGAGGGGAGGCCTGCCCTCTCCTTCAGGGGCCGACAACCGCGATGGTGACTTTTTCGGGGTCGAGGTAGCGCTGGGCCACCCGTAGCAGGTCCTCGGGAGTAACCGCGTTCATGCGCTCGGCGTGCTGGCGGCCGTTGAGATAGCCCAGTCCGTAGAGTTCGTTGAACAGCATTTCGTCGCCAATGGCGCCGTTGGTCTGCAGGGCGATGTCGTAGCTTCCCAGCAGGTAGAGCCGGGCGCGTTCCAGCTCGTCTCCGTCAACGAGTTCTGTTCTTACCAGCGCCAGCTGTTCGAGCAGCCCATCGATGGCGGGTTGTTCGTTGTCGGGGTCGGTGGCTATGTAGCCGCCGAACAGTCCCGGGGCCATGCCCTCGGTGTGGAAGGCGGTCACGCTGTAGGCCAGTCCGCGCTTATCGCGCAGTTCGCGAAACAGTCGGCCGCCTTGGCGCGACAACACCGCGTCGAGAATGTCGAGGGCAAACCTGTCACTGTTGTGCAGGTCGACGCCCGGCCAGGCCACCACCACGTGTGATTGTTCGCGCGGCACCGCTTTGCGCACTTTCTGCACCACCCCGGGCGCATCGGCAGCCGGCGGCTGCACAAAGGCATCGGCGGGTGCCTCGAGCTCGCCCAGTGCCGCCCGCAGGCGCTCGAGCACGTCGTCGCTCTGCACGTCGCCCACCACTGACACGACCAGGCTCGTGGGGTCGAGCGCGCGACGGTAAAAGTTTTCTATCGCGGCCTTGTCCATGGCCTGCACTGTTTCTTTTTCACCCACGGTCGTCATGCCGAAGGGGTGCGAGGGGTACACCGTGCGCCAGGCCAGTTCGAAGGCGAGGTGGCTCGTGGCGTCTTCCCTGTTGTCGATGACCTGCAGCAACTCGTGCCGGGTCTTCTCGATTTCGTCGTCCGGAAAGTTGGGCCTCAGCAGCACGTCGAGAAAAAGGTCGACGCCTTCGTCGAACGATGCCGACAGGAACGACCCGCTCACGCCCAGCGAGTTGCGGCCCGAGAAGCCGCCCAGCTCGCCGGCCATGGTCTCGACCTGCCGGGCCAGCTGCTCGCGGTCGAGTGAGCCTGCCCCGCGCGTGAGCATCTCTGCGGTAAAGGTCGATACTCCGTTGTCCGATTTACTTTCGGCCAGCAGGCCGCCGCGCATGGCCGCCCGGATGGAGAACAGCGGCGCTTCGTGGTGCTCCTGGACGATGATCCTGACGCCGTTGTCGAGCGTGACCAGCCGCGGCTCGGTGTCGCTCCCGTGCCTGGTGGTCGACCGCGACGGTGCAGAGGGCCGCGCCTCGGCCTCGGCCTTTTCGTCGGCCTGCGATTGCACGGCTACCGAGAGCACGCGGGCCGCTTCCACGGCCGTGGCCTTGTCCAGTGCCACCTCGCTGCCGGTGGGCGCCAGGCTCACCACAGTGAGGTTGTCGGCCACGAGGTAACGCCGGGCCACCCGCTGCAGGTCAGCCAGGGTGAGCGAGTCGAGTCGCTCGATGTAGCGGCGGTCAAAGTCGAGGTCTTCGTGCACGGTGAGCAGGTAGCCGGCTTCGCGGGCCTGGCCCTGCACTGTCTGGCGCTGGTAGATGAAGTCGGTCTGCAGGTTTTTACGCGCTCGCCTGAGTTCGTCGGCGCCCACCGGGCCGGCCAGCAGGGGCGTGATCTGCTCGAGCAGGGCGGGCAGTGTAGCCGCGAGATTGGAGTCGTCCATCGACGCCGTCACCACGAACATGCCCGGGTCGGCGGGGGTGTAGGCGTAAGTGTTGACGCCGTTCACGAGCTGGGTTTCGGCCACCAGCTTCCGGTACAGGCGCGAGCTTTCGCCGCCGCCCAGTATCCAGGCCAGGGTGTCCAGCGCCGCTACGTCTTCGTGGTTGGCGCCGGGCACGTGGAAGCCTAGCGCGAGGTGCGACTCCTTCACGTCCATGTGCAAGGCCTCGAACTCGGTGCCGGCCTGCGCGGGCTCGGTGGCCCGGCTGGGACGTTCAACGGGGCGGTTTTCGAAGTCGCCAAAGAGATCGTCGATCACCGACCGCAGCTTGCGCGCCTTGACGTCGCCCACTATCACCAGCGCCATGTTGCCCGGCGAGTAGAACCTGTCGAAGAAACTCAGGACCTTCTCACGGTCGAGCCCGGTTATTGATTCCTCGGTGCCTATGACCGGTCGGCCGTAGGGGTGCTGCTTGAAGGCCTTGGCAAACATGGCCTTGAACACGCGGCTTCCCGGCATGTCCTGGCTGCGCTTGTACTCCTCCATGACGACGCCCAGTTCGCGCTCGAGCTCTTCGGGGTCGAAGGCTGAGTTGCGGACCGCGTCGGCCAGGATGTCGAGCCCCTGCTCGGCGTGACGCGAAGCCAGCACGAGGTGGTAAACGGTCTGGTCCCAGGAGGTCCACGCGTTGATGCGTCCACCGGAGCCTTCCACCTCGGCGGCGATCTCGCCCACGCCGCGGCGCGAGGTGCCCTTGAACAACATGTGCTCGTGCACGTGCGCGACGCCGGCCTCGGGGTCCAGCTCGTCGGCGGCGCCGGCCTTGACCCAGACCTGCAGCGCGACCACGGGCGCAAAGTGATCCTCGTTCACCAGCACCTGCATTCCGTTGTCCAGGGTCCAGGTGCTGAGTTTATCTTCGCCGCGCTGCGGCATGACTGCATCTATCATCGAGCTACACCCGTACAGGGACAGCGCAAAGACGGCAAGCAGGCTGCAGACGTAGGATCCTGGGACTGGTCGATTCACGAGTAAAAAGGGGAACCGGGCGAATCCCACGTGGGGCGCGAGGTGTCAACCCGTGCTAGAGTAAACGCCTGTAGACGACCCGTGCAGGGGCTTAACAGCTGGCACTGGTCGGTGTGGAGGTTGGTATGAACATCGTAGATGTCGGGCTTCTCCTGCTTCTTTTTTTCGCGGCCCTCCGGGGCTACTCGCGTGGATTATTTCATGAGCTGCTCTCGCTGGTGTCCATAGTGGCGGGCTGCGCGGTCGCGTTTCGTTTCTGCCCGGCCGTGGCCGAGGGCATCGCCGTTCGCGCCACCATGCCCTACTTTCTCACCATCAGTCTTGCCTTTCTCGCGCTGTTTTTTCCGGTGGTCATAGGCGTGAGGATAGCCAACACGCTGGTAGAACGCTTCTGGGTGTCAATGGCCGGTTCGCCGCAGAACAGGCTCGCGGGTATGGGCTTCGGTGTGCTCAAGGGCGCCCTGGTGCTCGGCAGCGCGGTGATACTGCTGCGCAGCTCGGTACCGGTGTCCGAAACCCGCGACGCTTTCGCGGGGCGTTTTCTCGGGGTAGCCGAAGAGCTGCAGGTGCGCGTGCAGGAGTCGCAGGTGGGCGATGCCCTTGCACGGGTTTCACTTGGCATTTTCGCCGTGGCAATGGATAAGGGACAGGACTGGTTCGTCTCTACCGGCCACGACGGTTACCCTTGATTGCTGAGGACAAAATAAACGAGATCCGCGAAGCGGCGCGCATATCCGAGTTCATCTCGTCGCACGTCGAATTGAGGAGAGCCGGCCGCTCTCTGAAGGGCCTGTGCCCCTTCCACGAAGAAAAAACCCCGTCATTTTCGGTCAACGACGATGGCGGTTTCTATCACTGCTTTGGCTGTGGCGAAGGCGGCAACGTTTTCAAGTTCATCATGGCGCTCGAGGGGCTGAGTTTTCCCGAGGCGGTGCGCAAGGTCGCCGACCGTTGTGGCATCGAGCTCCCCGAGGAACGGGGCTCGGCCGGTGGCCCGGTGCGCAAGGACCTGTTTGCCCTGCTCGACTCGGTGGCCGGTTACTATCGCCGGGTGTTGCTTGAGACCCCGGCCGGCGAGTCCTGGCTCGAGTACCTCGCGGCGCGCGGCATCAACGAAAAGTCATCCGACAGTTTCATGCTTGGCGCGGCGCCCGATTCAGGGGACGGCCTGTTGCGCTGGCTCAAGCAGCAGGGTGCCGACCTCGAGCAGGCGCAGTTGCTTGGCCTGGTCACGCGGCGGCAGGGCCGAACGGTAGACTCGTTTCGTTCGAGGTTGATGTTTCCGCTGCGCGACAACCAGGGTCGCGTGGTCGGCTTTGCCGGTCGCAAGGGCGAGACAGCCGAGGGCCCCAAGTACATAAACTCAGTCGAGTCGTCGGTCTATCACAAGGGTCGGGTTCTCTACGGGCTCGACCTTGCCCGCACCGCGGTGAGGGACAAGGGCTTCGCGCTGCTCGTTGAAGGTTACACCGACGTCATCGCCCTGCACCAGGTAGGAATGGAGAACGTGGTGGCCACCTGCGGCACGGCGCTCACCGCCGAGCAGGTCAAACTGCTCAAGCGCTTCAGCTCGGAGATGATCACGCTGTTTGATGGCGATGAGGCCGGCAGCCGGGCAGCCGGGCGCAGCTTTCCGGTGTTCATGGAGGCCGGTGTCTGGGCCCGTGGCCTGTCGTTGCCCGCCGACGCCGATCCCGACAGCTTTGTGCGCGAGCGCGGCGTGGAGGCGCTTGCAGAACTGCTCGGCGGGGCTGGCCCGCTGGTCGACACCTGGCTGCGGCAGATCACCGGCCAGGCGGCCGACACGGCCTCCATGGCCAGGGTGGCCAGCGACCTGTCGAGTTTGCTCAAAAAGGTGCAAGACCCGTTCGAATATGACCTTTTACTGCGCAAGGCCTCGGTGTGGACGGGCATAAGCGAGAAGGTTCTCAGGGGGCAGGCTGCGCCCACGCCGCAGAAGCGCGCCGCGAGGGGCGCCGAATCGCTGGGAGGCGCGGCAGGACTGGACGAACTGCTGGTGACCCTGCTGCTGAGTGATCCGTCGCTGGCAGCCTCGGTGGCCGAGGCCGGGGCCTTGGACCGCATGGAAAACGGGCCGTTTCGGCAGGTGGCGAGCGATTTGCTGCAGGCCAGCAGCCGGGCCGACGCCGCCGACCAGCTGGCCGCGTTGCCCTCAGACCTGGGGGCGAGGGTGGCCCAGAGGCTCAACGAGGGCGTATATTCCGACACCAACGTGGCTCGGCGAGCCCTGGGCGACTGCCTTTCGGGCTTGGAAAGACGGCAGCGCAAGGCAATAAACCGCCAACGCCTGCTCGAACTGAAGCGGGCCGAGGAGTCTGGCTCGGATATTGCTGCGATCTCCGGGATGGGAGACTGGAAATCCAGCCGGATGTCCGATGGCGAGTAGCAGCAAGGGCGACGCAACGCCTGTTGGGGATGCGGCCAGTGGGGCAGAGCTGCCCCCGGGAGTAGGAGCCGAGGCCCTCGGGTCATTGCTCACCCTGGGAAAGAAGCGCGGCTTTGTTACCTACGACGACGTCAACGTCGTGCTCGGTGCAGGTAGCGAGGACGACCGCGGCGTGAGCGGCATCGAGAGCATGCTCGAGGCGCTGCGCAAGAACGACGTCCTGCTCGCCGACAATACCAGCGAAGGCGAGCGCGCGGTAGCCGAGAGCAAGTCGGCCGCCAAGGCTGCCGCCGGCAAGACCAGCAAGAAGAAAGAAGCCGAGTCCAACGATCGCGAGGGCGACGTCGACTACGTGCGCATGTACATGCGCGACATGAGCACCATCAAGCTGCTCACCCGCGAAAAAGAAGTAGCCATTGCCAAGCGCATAGAGGCTGGCTGCAATCGATTGTTTGACCTTGTCTTTTCGTCACCCTTTGGTCGCAACCGGGTGCGTGCGCTTCTGGAGCTGGTACAGGCCGGCGAGATTCGTGTCCGCTCTGTGGTCAAGCTGATCGAGCCCGATCCCGAGATTTCGGACGAGGGCGAGGGCGAGCAGGGTGCCGAGGGCGTCGTGGGCCCCGAGGTCGAATCCCAGGAGGATGAATCCCCGGACGATGATGCCCCGGATGATGATGCCCCGGATGATGATGCCGTAAACGTGGCCGCCGAGGTGGTGGCCGGTGACTCCGTTGCCGGTGATGACCTCGATGCCGAGGACGTGGCCGTTGAGCCCGCTCGGGATGTAGCCGAGGCCCCGGTCGGCGATGAGGCCAGCGGCAAGGCAGCGTCGGAGGGCATGATCGCCAACGAGGGCGAGCAGGAGCTCAACCGGCAGCTCACCGTGTTGCTCAAGAAACTTGTGCGTAAGGCCAACAGCATTGAGCGTAACCTCGACCGGGCCGACGGTTGTGACGACAAGGATCAGGAGCGCTTGCTGGCAGCCGCACGCCGACTCAACAACGGATTTCTCCAGGGCTTGCGCGACATACCGCTGCACACCGGCCAGCTCAGTTCGGTCGTAGACGAAATCGGGACCGCGCGTTCGCGCCTGGGCCGGCGCCAGCGTCTGCTCGAGAAGGCGCGGCGTAAGACCGGGCGTGATGTCGAGCAGATCGTAGAACTCGTGGGCAAGCTCGGCAAGGGCAAGACCAGCGACCAGCGCATTTGTGGCACCCTGCGCATGAGCGTCGAGGGCGCCATGAAGCTGGCCGCCGACATCGGCAAGTGCCAGGAGGAGACCCGGGAGATCATAGCCCTGACCGGGCTCACCGTTCCCGAGTTCGACGAACTCTGGCTAAGCATCAACCAGGCCCGCGACGAAGCGACGACGGCCAAGACCGAGATGACCGAGGCCAACCTGCGCCTGGTCGTGTCGATAGCTAAGCGTTACAACAACCGCGGCCTGCAGTTTCTCGACCTCATACAGGAGGGGAACATCGGCCTGATGAAGGCCGT
>DBZX01000001.1:0-140 GCA_002311335.1 bacterium UBP10_UBA1149 | reverse complement strand
CACATGATCGAGTGGATCAACAAGCTCATCCGCACCAAGCGGCAGTTCATCCTCGACCACGAGCGCGAGCCTTCGATCGAAGAACTGTCGGGCCTCCTGGACCTGCCCCCTGAGCGGGTGCGCAAGGTGCTCAAGATCGC
>DBZX01000028.1:1836-4160 GCA_002311335.1 bacterium UBP10_UBA1149 | reverse complement strand
CAAATGCGGGGAAACCTGTGACCCGTACATCCCGACGAGTCCCGGTGGTGAATACAGCCTGGATTGCATGCCCGCTCCCGGCAGGAACGTTTCGGGCCCGGGGTCGCCTGTCTCGTATACGCTGACCGCGGACACGCAGACCCTGGATGCGACCCTGGACTGCTCGTTCCCGTTTCTCGGCGAGACCTGCCACTGCCTGCAGTGCAGCGGCGATGCGACATTGCCCTGCTCGTCGGACGCTGACTGCGCGGCCGTTGGTGCGGGTACCTGCATTGATTCAGGGTTAGCCGGGATGGCGGCCCCCGCATGTTCTTCGTTCGCTACGGTCTGCACCCCCACCGGCGATAACGAAGGCGAGTGCCCCGGGGCGAGCGAGGGCTTCTGTGACGGCCTCGTGCGAGCCAACGGTGAGGGCTACCTCCGTTGCAGTCCGGGTGGCATCTGCGTGGCGGGTGATCTCGGTAGCCCGTGCCAGAAAGACGGCGAATGCGACTCTTCGCTGGGAGCCGGAGACGGTTCTTGCTCCGACGATATCGATTGCAATTCTTTCGGCGCTATCGCCGCGGGTAACTGTACCCTGGGCAAGACCCGCGAGTGCTTCCTCGACACCATCCAGGCCGACGGACAGGCGGTGCCAGGTGCCCCGGTGGGGGCGGCGGTGTTCTGCATCGCGCCGGTGGGGTCGGCGGGGGTGAACGCGGCGTTAGGACTGCCGGGCCCGGGGCGCATCAAGCAGCAACTGACCTCTACCATGTTCTGCGCTAACGATCCGTCCTTGGTTTATACTCCTGGCGACCCGACCAGCTGCCAGTAGCCGGTCCACGAGGGACTGCAGGGTTCACAGGTTTCCGGCAGCCGGTTGTTGGTGTTAAGTGGATCAGCAGCATGAGCAACCTTGTACTGGAGGCGGCGTATTTCGCCGCGCGCAAACACCGCGACCAGAAGCGCAAGGGAGTCGACGCGTCGCCCTACATCAACCACCCGCTCGAGGTAGCCTCCTTACTGGCCCGGGTGGGTGGCGTCGACGACCAGGAAACGCTCGCCGCCGCCCTGCTGCACGATACCCTCGAAGACACCGAGACCACGGTGGCCGAGCTGGTTGAGCTCTTCGGCAAAGGGGTGAGCGGCATGGTCGAAGAAGTGACCGACGACAAGAAGCTGCCCAAGGAAGAACGCAAGGAGGAGCAGCTCAAGCGCGCGTCGACCCTGTCGCCGGGCGCGGCCCTGGTAAAGCTGGGCGACAAGATCTCCAACGTGCGCGATGTGACCGAGCATCCGCCCGAGGACTGGAACGCCGAGCGCCGCCTCAATTACGTGGACTGGGCATCGGGGGTGGTGGACAACCTGCCAGTGGGCACCAACGCTGCGCTCGAGGAGCACTTCGAAAAAATCGCGGCCGAGGCGCGTAGAGTCATAGCCTGAGCGGGCGGCCGGGACTCCCCTCGGCTGGGCACACGGCCTATAAACAGAACTTCCGGCGGGCAGCGTGTTCTATTTTTCTTTTCGTAACTGGTGGCTGATGCTGCGCCTCAGCTGGGCGGCCGAGCGCGGGCGTGCCCGGCGCATGGCGCTCGTGCTGGTGCTGTTGGTCATTCCGCCACTCGCGTTGTTGCAGGCGCTCTGCTTCACCCTCGACAACATCCTGTTCCCCGGCCTGCACCGGGTCGAGATAAAACAGCCGGTGTTCATCCTGGGCCACGCACGCAGTGGCACCACGCTGCTGCATCGCCTGCTGGTGAGCGACCCGGACCGCTTCAGTTACTTCAAGGCCTGGGAGATGGCATTTCCGTCGTTGCTCTCGCGCCGCCTGCTGCAGTCGCTGGCCACCGCCGACCGCTTGTTCCTGGGCGGGCGCGTTGGGCGCGCCATTTCGCGCGGCGAGCGCGGCCTGGTCGATCCCGCGACCGGCATACACGCCACCGGCCTTCGTAGCCCCGAGGAGGACGACTTCGTGGCCGCCTTGTCCTGTGCTTCGGGCTTCTGGATGGTGCTGTTTCCTTTCATGGCCGAGCTCGACTTCTACCACGTTGACCATTGGCATCCTCGTCGCCGTCGCCGCTTGCTGCGTTACTACCGCGCCTGCCTGCGCCGCCAGCTTTACGCGGCTGGTCCGGGGCACGTGCACTGCAGCAAGAATCCCACCTTTGCCGGGCGCGTGGAGTCGCTCGTCGAGTTTTTTCCCGACGCACGTTTCGTCGTCCTGTTGCGTGATCCGGCCGAGGCCATTCCCAGCCTGCTCAGGCTGATCAAGGGCAGCCTCGCGCGGGCCGGTTGGGGCCGCGAGCAGCGCGAGCGTTCCTTGCGCGCGCTGGCAGACATTTCGT
>DBZX01000028.1:417-1796 GCA_002311335.1 bacterium UBP10_UBA1149 | reverse complement strand
CTACCGCGACCCCCTGGCAGCACTCGATCGTCATCCCGACACCTTGCGCTCGCTGGTTGATTACCGCGAATTGGTGGCGTCGCCGTTGGCAACGGTAGAAAAGGTGTACGGCGAGCTGGGCATGGAGATGAACGATGAGTACCGCAAATTGCTGGCCGCCGGCGAGCAGCGCGTGAGGGGTCACGAGCCCGATCACGATTACAGTCTGCAGGAGTTCGGCCTCACGCCCGCTCGATTGGAAGAAGAGCTGGGGGAGCTGTACCAGCGCTTCGGTTGGGACGCGCCCCGCGCCGACGCTCCGAGCGAGCAGCCCGGTGAGTAATACCGACGTCGCTTCTGCCGCTGACTTTGCCGCACGCCTGCGTCCGCCCGGTGAGGCGGTCGAGAACGGCGAGGCCTGGCAGGCATTTGTCGATGCCATTGCCGACGCCGGCCGCGTGGTCACCGCTGCGCACGTCCCCTGTTCGCCCGTGGACCGCGCCGAGGGCTATCGCTACTTAACGCGCCTGGTCAACGCGGCGCTCACCATGTTCGTAGAGTTTGCCGACCCCGACTACCCGGAGTTCGGCCGCCTGATGGACACCAGCGTCAAGTGGGGCCTGGACAACGTCGACTGCCTGTACTCCAAGGTCTCGCTGCGCGGACACCACACTTATCTCATCCGCGGCAGTGGCGGCACGGCCCACTACCTGGGCCTGACTGCCACGGCCGGTAAGTTCGGCGACAAGATTCCCGAGGGCAAGGTCGCGCCCGGTGGCGTGGTGGCGAGCATGAACAGTCTAGATCTCGAGCTCGAAGACGACGGAAGTTTTGAAATAACAGTCTCGGCCGAGCGACCCGACAATGCGCGCAACTGGCTCAAGATCACGCCCGAGGTTTCGGGCATGGGCGTGCGGCAGTTTTTCTACGACTGGGCCAACGAGCTGCCCTGGCATCTTACCATCGAGCGCCTGGGGGCCGACGGCCCGCCACCGCCGCTTACACCCGAGGACTTCGGCCGCCGCCTGCGCAACGCCATTCGCTTTATAAACCCCGGTTGCGACCTGTGGGATTCGCTGGCCCGGGCCTACCGCGCCCAGCCCACCAACGAGGTCATCATGATCGAAAAGGGCAGGTCGGTGACCGACCCCCTGCAGGACTATGGCTTTGGTTGGTTCCGCATCGAGCCCGACGAGGCGCTGCTCGTGGAGTTCACGCCACCGCCCTGCCACTACTGGAGCTTCCAGCTCTACAACTGGTGGGGCGAGAGTTTCGACTACACCTACCGGCAGTCGAGTCTCAACGGACAGCAGGCGCGCATTGATTCAGACGGCGTGTTTCGCGGCGTGATAAGCATGGCCGACCCCGGCGTGGCCAACTGGATAGACACCGCCGGCCAC
>DBZX01000028.1:0-304 GCA_002311335.1 bacterium UBP10_UBA1149 | reverse complement strand
GCTCAACGCCGCGCTGCCCGCCGACACGGCCAGGGTAACGCCGGCCGAGCGGGCGCAGGTGTTGCGCGCGCGGCGCGATGGCGTGTGGCGGCGCTTCAGGGACTGAGCGGTTGCGGGCATGAAAGAACAGGACGTGAGCGAAAAACTGGCCACGGTGGCCGACGTGGCCAGGTGGGACCGCGAGGTCGACGTGCTCGTGGCCGGCCTCGGCTGTGCCGGTGCGGCTGCAGCCATAGAGGCGGCCCGCGCTGGCGCCGACGTGCTGGTCGTGGAGCGCGCGAGCGGTGGCGGTGGAACCTCGGCC
>DBZX01000027.1 GCA_002311335.1 bacterium UBP10_UBA1149 | reverse complement strand
CTTGATTGCCAGTTCGGTGTGTTGGACGCGGGCAACTGCACGCTGGACAAGACGCGTGAGTGCTTCCTGCCCACCATACAGGCCGACGGTGTTGCCAACCCGGGCAACCCCCAGGGTGCCTCGGTGTTCTGCATCGCGCCGGTTTCAAGCGCGGGTGTGAACTCGGCCGTGGGCCTGCCGGGTGCGGGCCGGGTGGTTCAGGAACTCACGACGACTCTTTACTGCGCCAACGATCCGGCGGTAGTGTACACGCCGGGTGATCCGACCAGCTGCCAGTAGCAGCAGGCCTTTTCGGGCAGTTGTGCCCGACATTAACAGCCCCGTCCCGGTTAACGCCGGGGCGGGGTTTTTTTGTGCCGGCAGACGGGCTGCGGCCCACTGGCCCACCACAGCGCGTTTTACGGCGCTTGACCGACCCGTGGCGAGCGGCCTAGGCTACGCCCGGAATGCCGGGGGGAGTGAAAGCGGGCGTGGCTGTATGGCCGGGCTGGAGCCTGGGAGTGCTGGCGGCACTGCTGCTGTTGCTGGGTGCGTCGCCAGCGTTTGCGAGTGAAGTCACGGGCGAGGGACGGCCGTGGCTGCAACGCTCGCAGCTGGCTCGTTTTCCGGCAGCCGACATGAGGGCCTCGTTCGAGATGCTGGTCGTGCTTTCCGACGGCAGCCGCCTGTCGCGTCGGGGCACGGCCTACCGTCGCAACGGCGAGGGGGCGCTGGCCGACAGGCTCTACGTCTTTCGCGAGCCCGCGGCGCTCAACGGGCTGGCCCTGCTCAGCCGTGACAGGCAAGGCAAAGCTGCTGACCAGTGGTTGTACCTTCCGGCTTACGGGAGGGCGCGGCGCGTGGCCATGCACACGGCCGGCGACGCTTTTGTAGGGTCTGATTTTTTCTACTCCGACCTTGCCCGCGTGAGGGTAGAGGACGGCACCCACCGTGTGCTGGGAGAGCGGCCCTGTGCCGCCGACGGCTCGTTGGCGGACAAGCCTGCCTGCGTGGCGGTAGCCACTACCGACCTGCCGGGCGGCTACCCCTGGGGGCGCGTGCTCAGCATCATAGACAAGCACAACGCCTTGCCGCGCCGCGTGGAGTACTACGACAGGGACGACGACCTGGCCAGGGTGATGACCATCGACCGCGTGAGCACTGTCCAGGGTTTTGCCACGCCCCTGTCGATCACGATGAAGACCGTCGCTTCGGCTGGCTACTCCACCCTCACCCTGGACGAGGTCAGCTATGACCTCGGCCTTGAGGCCGATACTTTTTCTATCGAAGCGCTCGAACGCGGTGCCCATGTACAGGCAGCCGCAAAGGCCTCCACGGACGCTTCTTCGGCGCCCTGAGCCTGGCTGGCCGTCTTCGGGCGCTGTAATATATCGCTGCGAACTAGTAAGTGGTCGCTCGAGGTCTGCTGATTCCTCTCTGTCATTGACTGCCGGCCGTCATCGGCGTTAGCCTTCAATTTGTTCCGCAGGGGACGCGGCAAGAGGGGTTTTCAAGATGGATTCGGAAACTAAAGCAGAAATGAAAACACGGATTTCCAAGATCCTTTACGACAAGGGCTGGACCGAGATGGAGTTGTCGCGACGGACCGGCCTGGCCCAGAGCTACATCAACAGGGTCAAGAACTCGCGCATCGTGCCCACGGTGAGGACCGCCATGCGTATCTGCAAGGCGCTGGACGTGAGCGTAGAGGATGCCTTCGTGTACGACGAAAGGGGCCTGTTGTTGCTTTCCGGCAGTCACCCGGAAATAGCGCGCTTCGAACGCAGGGGCTGACAAGGGGCGGCGTCCTGGCGGGTGGCGGCTTGCAGGCTGACACCCCAGCGAGTAATCTCACGCTCCCCCCTGTATGCAGGGCGTCGCGTCGGTCGCGGCAAGGGATTTCCCCGCGTGATCAGGCCGCTGGATATAGGAACCTTACGGGTTGAAACCAACCTCGTTCTCTCGCCCATGTCGGGCGTGACCGACTGTGCCTTTCGCAGCCTCGTACGTCATTGCAGCGGTGCCGCGCTGGGCCTGGTGGTGAGCGAGTTTGTCGCCGCCGAGGGTATCACCCGCGACAACCAGCGCACGCTTTCCATGCTCAGGATCGAGGACCGCGAGCGACCGGTGTCCATACAGATCTTCGGTTCGGAACCCACGCGCATGGCCGACGCCGCGCGCGTGGTCGAACAGGCGGGTGCCGATATAGTTGATATCAACTGCGGATGCCCCGCACCCAAGGTCGTGCGCAGGGGAGGCGGGGCCGAGCTCATGCGCCAGCCCGAGCGCCTGGAGTCGGTGGTCCGGCAGGTGCGCGAGGCCGTGAGCGTGCCGGTGACAGTCAAGATACGCGCCGGCTGGGACCAGGACTCGGTCAACGCGGTAGAGGTCGCCCGCCTGGTGGAGCAGGCCGGTGCGTGCGCACTGGCCGTGCACGGCCGCACCCGCGTGCAGCTCTACAACGGCAGCGCCGACTGGGAACTCGTGGAGCGCGTGGCCGCCGCGGTGGACATACCCGTGCTCGGTAGCGGCGACGTGGTAGAGGCAGGCACCGCAGTCGAGAGGCTGGCAGCACCCGGGGTGTCGGGGCTTTTGATAGGCCGGGCGGCACTCGATAACCCGTGGATATTCAGGCAGGTGGGCGACCTGGTGGCCGGTCGCCTGCCGTTTGCGCCCGGGCCTGCCGACAAAGTCGCCGCGCTGAAGTTGTTCAGGGACCTGTTGCGTGAAACCCTTCCCGACCAGGCCTTCATGGGCCGTTACCGGGGTATGGCCTGCCGGGCGGTCAAGGGATTGCCCGAGGCGGCCACAGCGCGAAGGCGCATGGGTAGCGCCGCGAGCGTGGACGAAGTAACCCAGCTGCTGGGCGAGTTCCTGGCAGGGGCGGGAGACCGCGCCGAGGCGCAGCAGGAGCCAGTGGCAGAACCGGCGATGGGGGCAGGCTGATAAAATGGCGGACAGATTCCAGGTATTCGTAGGCAAGGAGGACTTTCGCTTCAACGCTGCCCACTTCTCGGTCTACTCGGGCTTCAGGGAGCGACTGCACGGCCACAACTACCGCGTAAGCGTGCTACTGGAAGGCGAGATAGGGCCGGACGGTTACGTGGTGGATTTCGGCGACATAAAGAAGGCCACCCGCTTGCTCTGCGCGCGACTGAACGAGCGTTTCATCGTGCCCACGCTCAACGACCGAATAGAGGTGAGCTGCGCTGACGGGCAGATGGAGCTGTTGTGTCTCGATGACGGCGGGCGCTACAGCATGCCCGAGGCCGACTGCGCCATGCTCCCCATAGCCCACTCGTCGGCAGAAGAACTCGCGTTGTGGTTCTGCGATCGCTTGGCCGAGGAGCTGGCCCTGCCCGCGGACCGCACACTGCTCAGCCTGGAAGTGACCGTTGCCGAGGCACCCGGCCAGGAGGCGCGCTGTTGCAGGCAGCTGGCCGGAAAGGCCCGGGCGTGAGCATAAGATCGTCGCTGCAGGCGGGTGCGTTGATAGTGTTGTTGGCCGCCGTGGGGGCGGGGTGCAGGCCGGCACTGCCTGAGCAGGGCAGCGCCGACGAGCGGCTTTACAGCCTGCGCTGCGGTGGCTGTCACCCGCCCTACGAGCCGGGGCTCATGAAACCGGCCATGTGGGGCATCATGGTCGTGCGCATGGAGAGCGAGCTTGAGCGCCGCGGGCTGCCGCGCCTCGCAGACGAAGAGCGCGAGAAGATCATCGCCTACTTGTCGAGACACGCGGCCGACTGAGCGCCGAAAGGTGTCAGCCGGTGGGTCAGGAAAGCGCCGCGCGGCGTATCCTTGATATTTCGTCACGATCGCGTGGCAGCGCGGCGGTGAGGTTTTCGCTGCCGTCGGCCGTGACCAGCACGTCGTCTTCCAGGCGTATGCCGATTCCCCTGAAACGCTCGGGCGCCTCGCTGTCTCTACGCACATAGATGCCCGGCTCCACGGTGAGCACCATGCCCGCGGCCAGTGGCCGGGGCCCTTCGTTGTCGCGGTAGCTGCCCACGTCGTGCACGTCCATGCCCAGCCAGTGGCTGGTGCGGTGCATGTAGTAGGGCTGGTAGGCGCCCGACTCCAGCGAAGCGCTCGTGTCGCTGCCTTCGAGCAGGCCGAGGTCGTGCATTCCCTGTACGAGTACACCGAGAGCTGCCTGGTGCACGCTGTCGCAGCTGGATCCCGGTTTCACCTGCGCGAGAGCGCTGCGCTGGGCCGCGAGCACGAGGTCGTATAGCTCGGCCTGCGCGTCGGTCCAGTCGGCGCTCATGGGAAAGGTCGACGTGATATCGGCCGCGTAGCCGCCGTACTCGCCGCCCGCGTCGAGCAACACGAGGTCGCCCTGGCCGGGTGTCCCCAGGTTGGAGGTGTAGTGCAGCACGGTAGCGTTGTTGCCCGCCGCGGCGATGGTGCCGTAGGCCGGGCCCGAACAGCCACCGCGACGAAAGCGGTATTCCACGCCGGCCTCTATATCAGATTCGCTGTGGCCGGGCCGCAGGTCCTCGAGCACAGCGATGTGGGCCTGCACGGCTATGGCGCAGGAACGCCGCATGAGCTCGGCTTCCTCGTCGGACTTGAAAAGCCGCATTTCTGACATCAGCTCCGAACTATCGTGCAGCACCAGCGGGGCCAGGCCGCTGCGGGGACGCCCGGCGTTGACTCGCTTCACGAGTTCGAGCATCGCGCTGTCGCTGCCGGCGCTGCGCCCGAAACCGTAGTAAAGCGTTCGCGCGCCGCTCAGGGCCTGCTCGAGTTTTTCTTCGCCTTGTTCCAGGGCCCACGCGTTGTCCGCGCCGTAGGTTTCGCGCGCGCCTTCAAGACCGGCCCTGCGCCCGGTCCAGGTCTCGCTCTGCGGGTCGCGTTCGCGTACGAACATCGAGAAACCCTTCGATTCGCAGTCCCTGGCCACCAGCATCAGCGAACAGGGCTCTTCGAAGCCGCTCAGGTAGCGCGTGTCGCTGTCGGGCCGGTAGCGATAGTGCACGTCGTTGGAGTAGCGTGCCTCCTCGACGGGGGGCAGAAACAGCACCGCGTCGTTGAGTCGGGCGAGCAGGGTTTCGCGGCGCCGGCGGTAGGAGTCGGGAGATGGGCCGTTGGGGGTCATCGCCACGAAGGTAGCACGAAAACTTGCATCGTGCCCACCCTACCCGATAATCGCTGCATGGCGACCGACGAACGATTGTGGGCTATCGAAAGACTGGCGGGTGGACTGGGCGAGCTGGTGACCGTGATCGGTCCGGAGGCCGCACCGGTGGTCGAGAGGGTGAAAGCCCGGCTCATAGAGGCGATGGCGGCGCGCGACGACGGCCGCAGCCCCGAGGCGCTGACCGCGCTGGCGGCAGCCATGGCCGACCTGGTAGAGCTGGGCGACCGGCTCGACCCGGCCGAGGGGGCGATGATGCGCATGCTGGTGTCGGCTTTTATCGAGGGCCTGGGAGCCGGCGACCGCGAGCAGGTGGAGGCCGGCCTTCAGCGCATACAGGAAAAGACCGGCAAGCCCCACGAGCCGCAGGGCTGAAGCCACGGATCGGTCGAGATGGCCCCTCCCAGCGATAACCGCGACGCATCCATGTCGGGCCTGGTTACCCTGACCACGGATTTCGGCAGTGCCGACGGCTACGCAGGGGCTGTAAAGGGAGTACTGCTGGCCGCGTGTAGAGAGCTGCGCGTAATTGATATCACCCACGACCTGCCCATGGGCGATGTGCTGGCCGGCGCGGTCGGCACCGTGCTGGCACAGGGAGCTGATCCCGCCGAGGGCGCCGCACTGGCAGTGAGCTTGCACGCGCAAGCCGGTGACCTGGCCGCTGACGAGTTGGGTCAGGCAGGCCTGCTTCCTCAGGACGTTGCCCATCGACTGGGCCGGGTAGCCCGGGACCATCGCGGGTGAGGCCCGCGCCGTCCGGTCTCCCTGTGCGAACACGACGGCCAAGGTTTGATCCGGTACCCTGCACCAGATTTCGGTGACACCATCCTCTCAGCAGCCGGAGCAGGTTCCCCGTGCCACGTCGCGACGACATCCAACGCATCCTGATCCTGGGGGCGGGCCCCATCGTCATCGGTCAGGCCTGCGAGTTCGACTATTCCGGCACCCAAGCCATCAAGGCCCTGCGAGAAGAAGGTTTTCGGATTGTATTGGTGAATTCCAATCCGGCCACCATCATG
>DBZX01000018.1:3046-3483 GCA_002311335.1 bacterium UBP10_UBA1149 | reverse complement strand
TACAAGCAGATCGAGACCTGGAGCTGGGTGAAGGCCTCAGAGCTGGCAGGGCAGGGTAACTGTGACCCCGGCTCGGACTGTGCCCAGGTGGTAACCCAATCGGTGCTCGACACTGTCGAGAAGAAGTACGGCCCTTATCGTGAAAGGCCCAGGTTTGCGCCCCGGCGGGCACCCGAACTCGACCTTCACACCGCTGGCTGTTGCAGCGAAGACCGCGATTGGCTCGACGGCCTCGACATCGACGTACCCAAGCGCATGCCGCGTGGCGCTGGCTGTGTTGCCGGGGTGGAAGTCAACGGCATGGTCTGCTCATTTACCAATTTTTACCTGTCGACTAACCGAGGGCGCAGCCACTGGGTGCTGTGGTGGGAGTCTGAGAACTGGGACTACGGACCGCCGCTCGTGCGTAGCCCTTTCGCGGTATGTCGGAAGAAGGG
>DBZX01000018.1:0-3016 GCA_002311335.1 bacterium UBP10_UBA1149 | reverse complement strand
AGGGCGTGTCGCGCTATCTCGCCGCGGCGTATTTCCTGCGCCTGGTTTTGCGCGCGCTCGAATGGGAGCCTGGCGATTGGGATCTCGGTCTTGATGCCGACGACAACGCGGCGCTCAAGCGCGAGGTATGGCCGGAGCACGGTTGGGGAGACGACGATGAGCCGTTGGATGCTGAAGATAAACCGGCGGAGCCGCTTAAGCTTGTCGCCGAGCCGGTGAAGATCGCCGCGGGGTTGAAGCGTTGTCGCAAGTGTCGTGAGTACAAGGGCACGACATCCCGCGAAGAGATCAGCAACGGATCACGCTTTAGGGATGACCCGATAGAGGTGTTGTGCCTGTGTGATGGCGCGAAGTGCAACCGGTGCAGGGAACTCATATTCCGCCCCTCGGCCAACCACTACTTTCCGCTGGAGAACAAAGTGCAGCGCACGTTTCGCATGGAGACCCGGTGCAAGCCCTGTGAAAAAGCAGTCCGGTCTTTCCAAGACGAGGTCTGGTAGGTAGTGAGGTGGGTGGAGAGGCCGGGATCACTCCACCGTCTCACCTGGGCTAGTCGTCCTTGCGCAGGACCCACAGGGCGATGGCGGCGCCTATTACTCCGGCCATGCCCAGGGCGGCGGGTTCGAGCAGCCGGTTCCAGTTAAGTCCCAGGGTTGACGAGGCGTCGTCCTCGTCTTCGTCGTCGATGTCGTTATCGTCTTCGTCCCTGTTACGCGCCTCGCGTTGCTGCCGGGCCTGCTCGCCGGCTTCGCCACCCTTCTGTTCGATCACGGCCAGCATCTGATCCTCGAAGTTGGCCAGTTCGTCGAAGAACTCCTGGGGGGTGTAGTCCATCGCGGCACACAGCCGGAGCAGGGTATCGAGCTTGAGCGACCCGGTGCCCCCGTTTTCGATCTTGGAGACGGCCGTCGCGTCCATTCCCGACCGTTCGGCGAGCTCCTTCTGGCTCCAGCCCCTGGCTTCGCGAAGAGCACGGACCAGCCTGCAGGCTATCTCGGTGCGCTGTTTTGCCAGTGTTTTCGCGTCTGAACCTTCTACTGTCATGATTTCTTCCCGTTTATCCCCTTATCCCGTACTTCGTGGACTTGACAAAATCGCATCTAATTCTTATATCATTATACCCGGCGTGAATAGTAAAACACTCACGAAGGTCTATGGCAAGATAGCCCGGGCCCGGCAGGCGAGTCAAACCCCGCCTGGCGGGCTTGGGATCGCGGAGCAGAACAGCACAGGAGTAAAACATGGAAGAAACAAACCGTAACGAGGCAATGGTCGTATTGAGCAAGGAGCAGCTCGAGGCGCTGGTCGAGGCAACAGTGATTAAGGCGATGGCGAGCCAGATGGAGTCCATCGTCGATCAGGTAGCCGAGGTCACTTCGGGTCGTACCTTGCTGGCGTTAGCCGAGATCTCTCAGCACGAGGCAGATAATTTGAGGTACATCGTTCTTGGGGAGGAGGGCTTGAAGGAGATAGAGTCCACCAAGGATGAATCGGCCTTGGAGGAGGCGGTCGACATGGTCGTTGAGAGCGGTCGCTACGAGGTCTACGACCTGGACCCCGACGAGGAGGATGACGACGGTCGACCCCAGCTGACCCTGGTAAAGGGCGGCAGGAAGGACGACTCGAAAGAAACCGACTCGGAGACGGAAGAGCGGAAAGTCGTCGAACGGCACGAACTCGACGGCAAGAAGCTGGTAAGCCCCGCGCCGGACGGGGAAGCATGAACCCGGTGTCGATAGCGGCACCCTCGCCGGACCTGCCCTGGGGCAGCCTGGCGGGGGTGGGTGAGGGGGTGTTCTTCACCATGCTGTTGATCGTGGTGGTGGGCGTCTCGGTACTGATAGCGATGTCGATACTGGTGCTGGTATTTGGCGGCACCATCATCGGCTACGAGGCGGTGCAGGACTGGTGGGACAGGGAAATAAAGGAACCATGGGAACGAAAGCCACGGCCGGATTCCGAAAGAGTATTCGGCCGCCGGCCCGACAAGAACAAGCGCAGGAGGAAACAGGGATGGGAGAAAGAAGAGAACAAGTAAACAGCAGGCCCGAAAAGGGCGACCACGTGTACGCCTGGCGTCTGAAGACCAGCGACGGTCTGCCGGCGTTGTACCAGCACCACGGTATATACGTAGGCGACAACCGGGTCGTTGCCTACTCGGCCGAGCCGGGAAGCCTGGCCGAGATAATGGAAGGCGAGGTCGGCTACGTGTCGCTCGACGACTTTACGCGCGGCGAGTCGCTACGGGTGAAGCTGCACGAGGGCAGTCCCTACAGCCGCGAGCAGGTGGTCGAGCGCGCCGAGGCACGCCTGGGCGAGTGCGAGTACAGCCTGTTTACCAACAACTGCGAGCACTTTGCCAACGAGTGCGCCGACGGCAGGGCACGCTCACCGCAGCTCAAGTGGATGCTGCCCACCTTGGCGGCGGGCGTGCTCGTGGTGGCCGCCACCGGCAACAGGGTGCTCAGGTCAGGCGCGGCAAGGGGGGCGGCCTGACGCGTGAAGGGGGTGGGCGGGCAGATGACCGAAAAAAACGAGTTAATTCAGCCAGATCGCTAGACAGGCAGAGCAACGGCATGGTAGAGGAGACAGGTCTATGAGTTCAGAATCACAGGAGTCACGGGAGCAGGAAAGTTATATCGAGGAACGGTTCTTCGACAAGCTGCGAAAGAACGCCAGCAGGGTGCCGTTCGTAGAAGAGGCGGTCACGCTTTACTTCTGCGCCACCGACCCCGACACGCCCACCTGGGCCAAGGCAGCCTCGGTTGCAGCGCTGGTGTACTTCATCGTGCCGCTTGACCTGCTGCCTGACCCGATCTTCATCGACGACGCCGCCGTCATAGCCGTCGCCATAAAACAGCTGTCAACGGTCGTCACCGATGAGCACCGCGCCCAGGCACGGCGGTGGCTGCACGGCGAGCAGCTTGACGGCCAGAAAATGGCTGGCGAAGCAGCGGACAAAGAAGACGCACCCGCCGAAGAGATAGAAGGGCCTGAGGTTTGATGGATCGGAGAG
>DBZX01000093.1:2391-4121 GCA_002311335.1 bacterium UBP10_UBA1149 | reverse complement strand
AGCTTCGAGTGCCGGGCTGGCCCAGGTCAGTGCGCTGTGGCCGAGCAGTGCACGGGTTCAAACGGCTCGTGTCCGGCCGATGCCTTTGAAGCTCCCGGTACCAGCTGTGGCAGTGGCGCAACTCAATGTTCGGGGCAGGAAACCTGCGATGGCGGTGGCACATGCGAGACAAACAACCTCAACGAGGGCGACGCTTGCGAAGATGGAGAGTTCTGCACGACCGGTGAGACCTGCACGGCTGGGGCCTGCGACGGCGGCGCGGATACCGACTGCTCGTCGGAAGATGATCAGTGCAACACGGGCACCTGTGATGAGCTCAGTGACACCTGTCAAGCTACGCCTGCCAATGAGGGCAACCCGTGTAGCGACGGCGCCTTCTGTACTGACGGTGAGATCTGCACGGCTGGTGCCTGCGACGGCGGCGGGGTTACCGACTGCACTGCCCAGGACGACCAGTGTAATACGGGTACCTGCAACGAGGAGACAGATTCCTGCGACGCTACGCCTGCCAACGGGGGCAACGTATGCAACGACAGCGCCTTCTGCACCACCGGTGAGACCTGCACGGCTGGTACCTGTGATGGTGGCGTGGCTACCGACTGCTCGGGACTCGACAACCAGTGCACGACAGGAAACTGCAACGAAGCCGCCGCCGCCTGTGAGTCTTTAGCGTCTAACGAGGGCGGAGGCTGCGATGACGGCGATTTGTGTACTACCGGCGACGTCTGCGTGACGGGTTCGTGCGCCAGCGGGGTCGACATATGCGGGCCTTACGTCCAGACCAAGGACCAGGCCAAGTGTATAAATTCACTCAACAAGTCCGGCGCCAAGGTTGCCGCCACCCAGGGCAAGGCAAACACCTCCTGCATCAAGAACGCCGGCAAGGGTAAAGAAGCGAACCCCACCGCCTGCCTGACCGCCGATGCTAAGGGAAAAGTTGCCAAGGCGGAGGCAAAAACGATCGCAGCGGAAACCAAGGCCTGCGGTGTAGTACCTGACTTCGGCTATACGTCTGGAGCAAGCGTAAACCTTGCGGCGATCAGCAACGAAGTGGCACTGGTCGGCCAGGTGTTCGGCAGCGACCTGGAGTCTAGCATCATCAACTCCAAGGCCGACAAGAACGGAGCCAAGTGCCAGGCAGCAGTCTCAAAGGACTACGAAAAGATCGTGGCCACAGCCTTCAAGATATTCGTTGCCTGCAAGAAAGCAGGGCTGAAAGCTGAAACCGTCGTCAACCTGGACAGCCTCGGCAGCTGCTTGAACGACCTTATAACCGACGTCAGGGGCAAAATTGCCAAGGTTGTTGCGAAGTTGACGGCTGACGTCAACAAGTCGTGCGCGCCCGAACAGCTCGACACTATCTTCCCCGGCCAGTGCGTGGGAGAGGCCGACTTTACGGGTTGTGTTTCCCGCCTGGCCCAATGCCGTGTCTGCCTGATGGTAAACGCGATGGATGGAACAAGCGTGGACTGCGACGTCTTTGACGATGCCACGTCGAACTCCAGCTGCGTGCCGTAGTTGGAAGCCCCCCGGTGCCGGGGGCTCTTATCCGCGCGCTGTTTGCCGGCCACGCGCTGGTGTACCGTGTGCCTGCCCGCGCCGCTCCGATATCGAACCGCCACCTCTAATCACCTGCCCGTGAAGACCCGGGCCTTGCCATTTGCCCGGAAAAATCCAATATCTTGTACCGTCGCCGGCACACGCTGACGTAACCCCATGTCATCGACGAA
>DBZX01000093.1:498-2241 GCA_002311335.1 bacterium UBP10_UBA1149 | reverse complement strand
CCGACCAGCACGAGTTCGCCTCGCTGTCGGGCGACCGGGGCTCGCCCGGCTGAACGACCGTGCCCGCGCTACCCGATATGGAAAACGATCCCCCGGGCGCGGTCGGCTGAAGCATGGTTACACGCACGACCCGTTGGCTGCTCTTCTGCGTTTTCGTTCTTACCGTCCCGCTGCCCATGCTCGGGCCCTGGGAGGTACTGGCGCCAACGGCGCGCTACCTGCTGCTGGCCGTAGTAACCGCCGCCGTGATGGCGGTAGAAGGCGCGGCCGGGCCGGTGCCTCTTATCCTCGCGCTATTTGCCGGCCACGCGCTGGTGTACCTGTTGCTGTCGTGGTTGGCAGCCCGGCTGTGCACGCGGCTGCTTACCCGCCTGCCCGCGCGCACTCGTACGGGTGTTGTCGTGGCCGCCTGCGCTGCCCTGCTGCTGATCGCGCTGCTGTTTGACCTTTACATCACTCCCTTCGGCGGCCTGCCCCACTCCAACCTGCTGGGGTTGCTGTCATGAAACGCGTCGTCCTGCCGCTGTTGCTGCCGGCGCTGTTACTGCCGGTGCTGTTACTGCCCGCGCTGCACGCAAGGGCGACCGAGGCTCCCTTCGAGCGCAGCGAGCAGCGCTCACCCTGCACCGACTACGATCCCCTTCGCCGCGCGTTCTTCGGCGACACGCACGTCCACACCGCCCTGTCCTTTGACGCCTGGGGCCAGGGAACCATGGCCGGGCCGGGAGACGCCTACCGTTTTGCCAGGGGCGAAGCCCTGGGCATACAGCCTTACAGCAGAGACGGCCTCCCCTCGCGCAGCATACAACTCCGACGGCCGCTGGATTTTGCCATCGTCACCGACCACAGCGACCTGCTGGGCGAAACCCGTATCTGCGATGATCCATCGCAGGAAGGACACGACTCGCTGGTGTGCCGGGTGGTGCGCAGGTTTCCCAAGCTGGGCTACATCCTTGTCAACGGCCACGTCTACAGCAGCGAGCTGCCCTCGCGTTACTCGTTCTGCGGTAGTGGCGGCACAGTGTGCCTGCAGGCGGCGCTTGGCCCCTGGCAGGAAATCCAGCAGGCCGCCGAAGCTCACTACGACCGTAGCTCGGCCTGCGGTTTCACGACCTTCGTTGGCTACGAGTGGACCGGCATGCCGGGAGGCCGCAACATCCACCGCAATGTCATCTTCCGCAACGCCACCGCCCAGCGCTTCCCGACCACCTACATAGAAACACCCACCCAGGAGGGCCTGTGGCAGGCCCTGGACCAGGAATGCCTGCAGGCCGGCAACGGCTGCGACGTGCTGGCCATTCCCCACAACTCCAACGTGAGTGCGGGCTCAATGTTCACCATCACCAGCGCGGACGGTTCGCCGATTTCAGCCGAGGACGCGGCCATGCGCGCGCGCCTGGAGACCCTGGTGGAGGTCACCCAGCACAAGGGTGACAGCGAATGCCGTCCGGGCGCCGAGGACGAGCTGTGCGCCTACGAGACCCTGCCCTACGCCCGCATGGCCGACATGGCCCACGTTGACAGTGAGCCCGGCAAGCTGCCACCTCTCATGTACACGCGCGAAGTGCTGGCCGAGGGACTGGTGCAGCAGGCGCGACTGGGCATCAACCCTTTCAAGTTCGGTCTTATAGGCTCAACCGACACCCACCTCGCGGCCCCCGGCATGGTCGACGAGGACAGCTTTATCGGGCACGCGGCGGGAACCGTGGATTCGCGTTTACAGGTGCCGGCCTTTCCCGACCG
>DBZX01000093.1:0-353 GCA_002311335.1 bacterium UBP10_UBA1149 | reverse complement strand
CGAATGTTTGCCGGCTGGGACTACCCCGACGACCTTTGCGGCGATTCCGACTTCGTTGAGAGAGGCTACGCCGGTGGCGTGCCCATGGGTGGCGATCTTCCCGCGGCCCGCGGCCCGGGCGCCCCGAAACTGGCGGTGTGGGCGCTTCGCGATCCCGCCGGCAAGCAGTCACCCAGCCACCCGCTCGAACGGATACAGATCGTAAAGGGCTACCTCGACAATGGCCGCAGCGTGGAGAAGGTCTACGACGTGGCGGGCGAACCTGCTGACCCCGACGCTCTCGATCTTTCCACCTGCACTACCCGGGCGCGCGGTTCCGACCAGCTGTGCACGGTGTGGAGCGACCCCGACTT
>DBZX01000052.1:17823-22513 GCA_002311335.1 bacterium UBP10_UBA1149 | reverse complement strand
CAAGTGCCCCTGCCACGGCAGCGGCTTCTACCGCAGCGGAATCAACTTTGAAGGTCCGGCACCGCGGCCGCTCGAGCGGGTGCGCATCACCTTGACCGAAGAAGGCGAGTTGCTGGTAGACGTGGGCGTGAAGTATCGATCTGAAAGAGGCGACTGGGGCAAGCCCGGGTCGTACCTGACGGTCTGAATCTACAGCGGCCTGACCGCGGACGGGGATAGAAAAAATACGTATGAACAAGTGGGAGGAAATCAAACAACAGATCGTCGAGAGCCCGGTGTGGCAGTCGATCTTCCGGCACGGCTACGACGACACTCCGCGCAACCGCGTGTTGATGGTCTCAGGCAATGTCTGGCTTCACCTTCATCCTTCGAAGGTGCGGCGGCACGGGATTCGCTTGAAGTTCACCTGGTGCATGGGCGGCATAACTTTCCTGATGTTTCTTATTACCGTGGTGACAGGCGTCTATCTTATGTTCTACTACCGGCCGGTTGCCGAGTACGCATACGCCGACATGAAGTACCTCGAGTTCGACATGCCCTTCGGTATGCTTATGAGAAACATGCATCGCTGGGCCGCGCACGCAATGGTGATCGCGGTGTGGTTACACATGTTCCGGGTGTTCATGACCGGCTCGTACAAGCCCCCGCGCGAGTTCAACTGGGTAGTGGGAGTGATCCTGCTCGTGCTTACCCTGCTGCTCAGCTTTACCGGTTACCTGCTGCCCTGGGATCAGCTTTCGATCTGGGCCGTGACCGTGGGGTCAAACATGGCCCGCGCTACACCGTTGCTCGGACACGAAGGACCCTTTGCTGAGTTCGCCGGGGTAAATGCGGTCTACGATGCGCGCGCGTTGATATTCGGCGGCGGCGAGATTGGTCCGCACACGCTCCTCAGGTTTTACATCCTGCACTGCATCTTCTTTCCCCTGGTGACAACGCTGCTGTTGATCGTTCACTTCTGGAGAATAAGGCGCGACGGCCTATCCGGCCCGGCTCTGTGAGGCGACATGGCTGAATCGAAGCAGATCAAGACCATGGTGGACGTCGGCAAAGCCGCTCTGCAGGTTTCCGACGGCGAACGAGTGGAAAAGACCCTGCTGAGAGCCAAGGGACCGGGTGACGATAAGATTCACACCTGGCCGCATCTCGTCAGGGCCGAATTTCTCTGTTTCCTGGCTGTACTGGCTTTCATGCTGGTGTGGTCATTGCTCGTGGATGCGCCGCTGGAACAGCCGGCGGCACCCACCAGGACTCCCAACCCTTCGAAGGCGCCCTGGTATTTCCTCGGACTGCAAGAAATTCTGGTTTTCTTTGACCCCTGGCACGCCGGCGTGGTGCTTCCGTCGTTTATAATCGTGGGCCTCATGGTGTTGCCCTTCATAGACATCAATCCCAAGGGCAACGGCTATTTCTGTTACGCCGACCGCAAGTGGGAGATCCTTACTTTTTTTGGGGGCTTTCATTTTCTCTGGATCGTGTTGATCGTGGTGGGGACGTTTCTCCGCGGCCCGGGTTGGAACTGGTTCTGGCCGTGGGAAGTGTGGGACAGCCATAAGGTCGTCGCCATGAGCAACGTCGACCTGCCTTACCTGTTCGGGTTCAGGGATTACACCCTGTCTGCCCTGTTCGGCCTGGCGGTGGTGGGCGGCTATTTCGTCATTGGTACTGCCTTGATGTACTGGCTGATCGTGCGGGCCAAGGGCCGCGAATTCATGGAACGCTGGGGGATGGCGAGGTTTGGCCTCGCGAGTTTTCTGTTCCTCAACATGATCGCGGTTGTTATCAAGCTCGTCATGAGGATGGGCTTCAATATCAAGTACATCATGGTTACACCCTGGATTAATATCTGACGAAGTGGAGTTCTATTTCGCCAGGGGATTGCAGGTCGCCGGCCTCTGCGTGGTCGGCTTCGGGCTTGTGGCGGGGATAACCGGTGCCGTGACCTTGTTAAGGGAACTGGGATTGGCGGCTTCGGGTGCCGGGCTGTTTTATGCCGGCCGCCTGATAGAAGGACGTGGAAACTGAGCGCGGTTTCGGCCGCTGCTCCTCGAATTGAAGTAGATCAGGACCAACCGGGAACACGAGATGGCCAAGGGTAAATTTACGAGCAACCGCGGCTTAGTCGAGGAAGAAGAAAAGCGTTCTTACGGCGCAGTTTTTCTTCTCATCATGGGCGTACTGGTGGCCTGCACTGTGTGGGCCGTGTGGCAGGATACTTTCTCTCGGCACGAGTGGAAGAAGTACAAGGCTGATTTCTACAGGCTTGCCATAGAAAAGTATGAGCTCCAGCGCGAAACTGAGCTGGTCCGCCTGGCCGAAGACCCTGCTTACGGTGAAGCACTAGCCGCCCTTGAACAGACCAGACTTGATCTCGCGTCGAGCGAGGCCGCCGAAGAACTCAGTCGGCTGGCCAGGGAAAAATCCCGCGCTGAAGTAATCGTCATGGAGACCGATCTCGACAACCGCGTGGTCAAGAGCGAGATCGAGGAAGCCTGGTACAGGGTCGAGTTTGCCAAGCTGCACGGCGAGAGCGGGGATTCTGAGCTGGCCGCGGTTGCAGCCCTCGAGGGACGCCAGGAAGTCACCCTGGCTGCCTTCGAAGTGGCCGAGGTTGCCGTTGCCACCTTGGAAGCTGCCGCGAGGGAGATTCGCGAGCGCGAAGAGCAGGCCGAATCCGATTTGCAGCCCTTCTTGGCGGAACTGGGAAGCATCGGGCAGAAGCTCGACTCGGTTTCTTTTGAGATGTTGGGCATGAGGGTCGCCAATGTACCGGTCATTGAACAGGTGGTCCTTGCCAACTTCCAGCGCAACAACTTCGATCAACTGGTCAGTAAGGTAGAGCGTTGTCAGAACTGTCACGTGGCCATCGACAAGAGCGGTTTCGAAGAAGAAGAGAACCCTTTCCGCACCCATCCCGACCGCAAGTACTACCTGGGCAACCACGAAGTGAAGAAGTTTGGTTGCACTCCCTGCCACGGTGGAGAGGGCTCGGCGATCAACGAAGTAGAGCGGGCCCACGGTGGGGACCACTACTGGGAAGATCCTCTCGTTACTTTCGAAGGCGGAATCGAAGCGCGCTGCCTGAGCTGTCACGTGTCGCTGCAGGGAATGGAGAAACAGGACGCGGGTGCTCGCGGTGAACGCTTGTTCCAGGAACTGGGTTGTCACGGTTGTCACCTGGCTTCCGGTTTCGACCACCTGGCCAAGGTGGCTCCTTCGCTCAAGCGAGTCGCGGCCAAGGACAACCCCGAATGGTTGGTCGACTGGGTAGCTGACCCGACCGCTTTCCGGCCGCGCACGCGCATGCCTGACTTTCTGCTGGAGAGGGACGAGGCTGAGGCTATCGTGGCCTACCTGTTGTCGGACTCACTCGAAGAATCGGTGGCCTGGTTGGACACGGCCGACAGTCCCGTGGGTGTTGATCCAGGCAACGCCGGGCTGGTGGCGGAAGGCAAAGCTCTCACCCGTTCGCTGGGCTGCCTGGGCTGCCACGGTTTTGCGGCTGATGAATTCGCCAGCCACGTGGCCGACGGCAAGGACGTTGCACCGAACCTGGCGCGTGTTGCGGAAAAGACCACGGGATTGTGGTTATACAACTGGATTCGTAACCCGAGAGGATTTTCTTCGCACACCAAGATGCCGAGCCTGAGGCTCGCTGTAAAGGAAGCCGGGGCTATTACTTCTTACCTGCTGACACTGCGAGAGGGGGACCCGAGGGAAGAAGACGGTGAGCTGCGCGGTCGACTCGCCGAAGCGGCAACCGTGGACCAGGGCGAAAAGCTCATACGCAAGTACGGTTGCTTTGGTTGTCATGAAATCGACGGCATGAAAGGGCAGCTTCGTATTGGAGCGGAGCTTTCGTTCTTTGGCTCGAAGTTTGACGAGGAGTTGTATTTCGGCAACCGCACTGACGTTGCCCATACCTGGTACGACTACACCTACCACAAGGTTCTTGAGCCGAGGGGCTACGCCACCGATCGAATCGGTGCAGTGATGCCTGAATTCAACCTGTCAGAAAAAGACGCGCTGGCCCTGGTCGCGTTTCTTTCCAGTCGTACCGAGTCAAAAACCAACAGTCGCTTCATGGCCCACGGGGCCCGTGACATCGAGGTAGCCCGCGGTCGCGAGGTCGTCAACTACTACAACTGTAATGGGTGCCATACGTTCGAAGGCAGCGAGGGCAAGATTCGTAAGTACTACGAAAACCTGGAAAACGCTCCGCCGATTCTCGAGGGCGAGGGTACCAAGCTGCAGCAGGATTGGTTTTTTGATTTCCTTCTCAAGCCCGTACGCTTGCGTCCATGGCTTGACGTCAGGATGCCTACCTTCGGCATGAGCTCGGAAGAAGCCGACGCCGTCGTCAAGTATTTTTCCGGTGTAGACGGCTACGACCTGGGTGCCGTGGTTACCGAGGGGGGCGAGGAGGCGGGCCCGGCCCACGCGCGGGCCGCTCACGCTAATCCGTCGGGCCTGGACTGTGCGGCTTGCCACGTAGAGGGTAAGGGTAAGTTGGCCTCGGAGCACTTCGCGGTCAGTCGAAAGCCCTTGACCGAGCTCCAGGCGACCAGCTGGATGGAAGAAAACCTGGGCGTAGAAAAAACCGCTCCCCCGACGGGCGCGGATTCGCTGGGCGCCTTCCTGGGCGTGTCGGCTCGGTAGCACGACGGGCCCTGTTATGGGCGTGGCGGAC
>DBZX01000052.1:16804-17784 GCA_002311335.1 bacterium UBP10_UBA1149 | reverse complement strand
ACGGTCTCCTGACCGAATTCGAGGCGAAGCGCCTGCTCGCGACTTACGGTGTCATTACCTGTAGGGAACAGCTCGTTGCCGACGCGGACAGCGCCGTAGCCGCGGCGGACGACATCGGCTACCCCGTGGCCCTGAAGGCAGTGGTTGAGGGTCTCGCGCACAAAACAGAACGTGGTCTTGTAAAGCTCGCCCTCGCCGACGAGCCCGCTGTGAGGAAGGCCGTAAGCGAATTGCAGGCCGAGGCTGGCCCAAGCGTGGGCTTGCTGCTTTGCGAAATGGTGAAGGGCTCAAGGGAGCTTATCGTCGGCCTCGTGAACGACCCCTGTTTCGGCCCCAACGTGCTACTGGGGCTGGGCGGTATCCTGGTTGAAGCCGTGGGCGAGGCCGTTTGCGAACCCGTTCCTCTGCGACCGGGGGCAGCCGCTCGCATGGTGAAACGGCTGGGAGTAAAGCCGGCTTTCTGGGGCGATCTGCGCGGTGAGGCAGGTCTTCAAATGGACAAACTCGAGGCCACGCTCGCCGGCCTTTCGCGACTGGCGCTTGATCGACCCGACATCAAGAGCGTTGATATCAATCCGCTCATCGTCTGTGGAGGCCGCCCGGTGGCGGTGGACGCCGTCATCGAGATATCGGGACCAGCCGCCACGGGTACGGTCGGCAGCGGCGACAATGCTGTTGCCTGTGTTCCCGAACTTGATCCGTTGTTCAACCCGCAGGGAGTAATCGTCGCGGGGGTTTCGACTCATCCGGGCAAATTCGGTTTTGTCGCACTGCACAACCTGCTTCGTTACGGATACAGCGGCCGGGTGTTTGCGGTGGGGCGCAGCGGTGGCGAGGTGCTTGGGCATCGTATCCTTGCCTCGGTAGAAGAGGTGCCCCAGGGCCAGGCCGACCTGGTCGTGGTCTGTACGCCGAGGCAGGTTAACCCGGACTTGCTTCGTTCCTGCGCGGCACGCGGCGTGAAGGCAGCTTTCGTAACC
>DBZX01000052.1:8523-16798 GCA_002311335.1 bacterium UBP10_UBA1149 | reverse complement strand
AGCGCTGGTTACGGGGAAGAAGGCGGAGAAGGCGAAGAGCTCGAGCGTGAGCTGGTAGAGTTGGCCCACGAGTTGGGCATGGTGCTGGCGGGACCCAACGGCCAGGGCATCGTTTCGACGGGGGTAGATATGTGCGCCCAGATAGTGGCTCCCTATCCGCCGTCCGGCGGAATATCGGTGGCCAGCCAGAGCGGCAACCTGTGTTCCGCGTTTCTCAACTACGCAGTGCAAACGGGTGTGGGGGTCAACAAGGCAGTTTCCTGCGGTAATTCGGCGCAGCTTGAGCTCGCCGACTACCTTGCCTACTACGCCGAAGACGACGATACCAAGGTAGGCCTCGCCTACCTCGAAGGAGTGCGTGACGGCCGCAAGTTTACCGAGGTTATTTCCCGTTTCAGCCGCTCCAAGCCGCTGGTGGTTCTAAAGGGGGGCCGGGACGCCGCGGGGCAAGCTGCTGCGAGGAGTCACACGGGAGCGCTCGCGAGCGACGAACGCGTGTTCGAGGGTGTGTGCGCGAGTCGTGGCGTGCAGCGGGCTGCCACGGTCGAAGAGGCTTTTGAATGGGCCGCGACTTTTGCGACTCAACCCCTGCCCGGGGGAAACAGGGTGGCCGTGGTCACTACTGTCGGTGGCTGTGGAGTTCTCGCTGCCGATGAATGCAGTCGCCAGGGGCTCGAGCTGGCCGAACTGCCGGACGAGCTGAAGAGCGAGTTGGATAAGCTACTGCCATCGCGATGGAGCAGAGGCAATCCGGTAGATCTCGCTGGCGGTGAAACACGGGATACTGTGCCCGTCGTCCTTGACCTGCTGTGCTCTTCAGATTCGATCGATTCGGTTCTTTTCTTCGGAATCGGAGTCCAATCGGCCCAGGCCCAGGCGATGAAAACAGGGCCGTGGTATCCCGAGCACGGACTGGAGCGCATCGTCGGCTTTCACGAAAACCAGGACAAGCGCTACGCCGCTGCGGCTGCGGAAGCCTCGCTCAAGCACGGCAAGCCCGTACTGGTAGCCACTGAGCTGGTGTATACCGACGGTCATTACGGAAATGCCGGTCCACGATCGGTCGCCGCAGGCCACCGCGTTTGTTACCCGGGGCCGTCTCGGGCAGTTGCTGCGCTTGTGGCCCTGGTAGCGTATTCTGAGTATCTGGCAAAACTTTAACCAGGCCCGTAGCTTTCGACCGTGCCCAAGGCGCTCGTTGGAACAGGGGCCGCATGGTCTGCAGCAGGGGAGGTCTCGGTGGAATCTTCAACGGCAAGGGGCAACTGGTCGGGGCGCGTGGGGTTTGTGCTGGCTGCGGCGGGCTCGGCCATCGGGCTGGGGAACATATGGATGTTTCCCTACCGTGCGGGGCAGTACGGTGGCGCCGCATTCGTGCTTGTCTACCTGGGCGCCGTAGTCCTGGTAGGACTTCCTCTGCTCAATTCGGAAATCCTGCTTGGCCGAGCCACCCGCAGGAATCCGGTTGGAGCCCTGCGCCTGCTCAGCCCCGGGACCGGCTGGCCGGTAGTGGGCTGGCTGGGTGTAATAGCCGGTTTCGTGATCCTGTCTTACTACGGCGTCGTGGCTGGCTGGGCGCTCGACTACACGTGGATGGCCGTTAGCGGCCAACTGTTCTCGTCGACATCAGGCTCGATGAGTGGCGCTTTCGAAAAACTAGTAGCGAACGGCCCGAGGCAGGTGTTGTGGCAGGGGCTGTTCATGCTCGCTACCATATTTATCGTATCGAGGGGGGTGGAACAGGGCATAGAACGCACCGGCAAGATCCTGATGCCACTCCTGTTCGGCATAGTGCTGGTCCTGCTCGGTTACTCTCTAACTTCGGAGGGGGTCGAGAGGGGGCTGGATTTTTTCATGCGCCCCCGCTTCTCCGAGCTCGGCTGGGAGGGTGCTCTCGCGGCACTGGGCCAGGCATTTTTTTCGTTGAGCCTCGGCATGGGGGCGATGATTACCTACGGTAGCTATCTTGGTGAGGATGAAAGCCTGCCCGGCTCGGTTGCCATGATCGCCGTTGCCGATACCGCGTTGGCGATCCTGGCCGGCTTGGTCATTTTTCCGCTGGTGTTCACCTTCAACCTCGAACCTTCGGCCGGGCCTGGCCTGGTTTTTATCACCTTGCCGCAGGCCTTTGCCATGATGCCGGCACCAGCTTTCCTTGCCAGCTTGTTTTTTCTCCTGTTGATCTTTGCGGCGCTTACCTCGGCTGTTTCCCTGCTCGAAGTTGCCGTTGCTTTCCTGGTCGATGAGTTCAAGTTGCCAAGAGTGACGGCGTCGGTGGGGGCCGGGGCGATTATCTTCTGCCTCGGCTTGCCCTCAGCCCTCAGCGAGGGTTTCCTCGACCACGTGGACGCCCTGGCCAGCAATTGGTTGTTGCCCGTGGGCGGACTGTGCACGGCACTGTTTGTCGGGTGGAGTCTGGACAGGGCGGCGGCGCGAAAGTTCTACTCGGCGGGTGGCAGCGGCCGGGGCTTTGAGCTCTTCCATTTCTGTATCAAGTACCTCGCCCCGGTGGCCGTGGGCGTGATCCTGCTGCAGAACACCTGGCCGGCGATCTCAGGCCTCTTCGCAGGCTGAGGCCCGCGGTACGTGTGTTACCGGCCGGTGGAGGGAATTTTCTAGGGGGTGGTCGTGGTAGTGCTGGTCGTGGAGGTAGTGGAGGTAGTGGAGGTAGTGTCGTTGAGTCCGCAGCCGAAGCAGAGCGTCCCCTCGCCGCAGCCCGCGCACAACAGGCAGGTCACGAGCAGCGCCAGGAGCCGCCTCATGGCTGGTTTTCCATCGCTGGACTGGCTTCGGCGATGACGTAGCGAGGACGGCTTTTGACCTCTTCGTATATGCGGCCGACGTACTCGCTGAGAATGCCGATGCTGAGCATCTGCGCTCCGCTGAAAATCAGGATGACGACCACCAGGGAGGTCCAGCCAGCCTCGGCCTGGGAGGTAAACAGGCGCACCCCCAGGGTGTAGAGGCCGTAGAGGAAACCCAGGCCGACCGTCAATGCTCCCAGCAAGGAGATCAGCCGCAGGGGTACGGTGGAGAACGCGAATATTCCGTCGAGGGCAAAACGGATCATGCTGCCGGTGAGATACTTGGTCTCGCCGCCGTGGCGAGGTTCGGCTTCGTAGGGCACGGGCAGTTTCGAGAAACCCAGCCACGGGACCATGCCCCGTATGAAGATGAAGTGCTCGTCGCAGGATTTCAGAGCGTCGGCGGCCCTGCGATCGAGCAATCTGAAATCCGCGGTACCCGGCGAGATGTCAACGCCGCTTATCCGGCGAAGCAACTGGTAGAAACTCCGCGATACGAACTCTTTGAGGCGGTGGCCTTCATTGGCCATGCGCACGGTGTAGACAATGTCGTAACCCTCTCTCCAGCGCTCGATGAGTTGCGGAATCAGTTCGGGGGGGTGTTGGAGGTCGCCATCAAGTGAAATCACGGCGTCACCCGTGGCGTGTTCAATGCCCGCCGCAAGGGCGGGCTGATGACCAAAGTTGCGCGAGAAAGAAAGGTAGTGCACGTCGGCAAAGGACTCCGATTCCTCCTGCAGCATTTCCAGGGTGCGGTCAGAGGACCCGTCGTTCACCAGGATCAGTTCGAGGCGCAGTCCCTCGAAAGCTTTGCGCACCCGCGAGACGAGTTCTGCGACGCAGGCTTCCTCGTTGAAAACCGGGACGACGACTGAGAAAAGGGGGTCGCGCGGGCGCGTTCGAACGGAAGGTGGTGTTGATGACGGCATGTTTGGTCGCGGGCTGTACCACGTCGCGGGCTGTACCACGTCTCGGGCCCGGTGTAAGTTCCAGTGTAGGTACGGGTCTTGAGGATGTCTAGTTTGCACACAGGGTTGGAAATAAGCGGACGGTGCTGAAGACTGCGACCAGGGCGGTCTCGCTGGCCTTTGTCATCTGTGGGCTGACGCTGCTCTACTTCCGTGACGACGGGGTCATGAACGTTTCCCTGGCCGTACTGCCCGGCCTTGATTCGGCCACGGTGTCGCGGCTGTCGGCGAACCAGGAGCTCTCCGTTCTGGCCCAGGTCGTGGGGGATGGCTCGCCCTCGATCGCCCTTGCCGAACCCGGCCTCGGCCTGGCGTCCTGCGACCAGGGCTGGGCTGGGCAAGGACCCTCGTGGGAGACTTGCCCTGAAGCAGAAAGCTCCTATCTTGGCGATAGCGCCGGGAGGCGGCTTTCGGCCCTGGAGATCAGACGCGGGGATTGGCCCTGGCCCTACGATGGCGACCCCGAAAGGCTTACAGCGGCGGCGCGCCAATTACAGCCCGGCGACTGGACCGATTGGATCCCCGCCGGCCCGGAAGCAGGACAATCCGGGGACAGGGCGGGCCTTTGTCGGGTGTACAGGGTCGAGAAAGATTACTACTACCTGACACCGCTCTACTCGGGGGAGTCGCCGCCTCACCTCCCCTGGCCCGCTCCCTCCTGGGTGGAAAAGGATCCTCCTTCGACCGACTTTTTCTTTCGTCACCTCGTTGATGTCAGCTCCGCCTCGGCAGAGAGCGAAACTGAAGCAGTTGCGCCGGTAGAGGGTCCGCGCTTTGTCGTCCTGGTCGATTCCCTGTTACAGAGCGTGCTGCAAGCTTATGGCGAAGCGACCGATGAAGAGGGCTTGGCCCGGTCTTTGCGCGACGAGGCTTTGAGGGTAGTGGACAAGCGCCTTTCGCTCCAGCTGCTGACGATGGGCGGCAGGTTCTGCCAGGTGGTCATCGGGGGCACTGCGGCGGCGCCGCTTTTGTGGACAAACTGTCCAGGAGAACAGTGTCGGCCGCCGAAGGACGGCTCGCCGTGGCTGCGCGCTTGCCTGCAGGCTCGCCTGGGCTTTGATACCGGTGCCGGGAATGTGGCCGCGGTCGATAGTTCGACTGTCGCGGCGAGTGCCCAGGGGCAGCCTGCTGTCGAGGAAGGGACTTACGTAACTTTGAGCGCAGAGATCCTGGTCAGCCAGCCCGTTTCGGACCCTCAGCCTTGAGCTTGACCAGCAGGGGCTTATTCGCCGCCGCTGCTTGCCCCTTCTTTATTCCAATCGGCCCGGGCTCTCTCCAGGCGTTTCATCCAGTCTGTATTCTCATGGTCACGCTTGAGTAGTGCTGCCGCTTCATCGGATTTGTGCCGGAGTCCGAGCGCCCGGTAATTTCCCGCCAGGTGAAAAAGCGTGCCCGGGCCGTAGTTCACGTTGGGATACTCGAAGCGCAGGCGTTCGTGAACCTGCACTGCCGCCGCGTGCTGCTTGAGCTCGGTGTGAGCGACGCCCAGCTGGAACAACGCGGTGGCCTGTTTGAAGGTATCCTTGTCCTCCGAGACCCAGTCCGAGAGGTGGGAAACCGCTGACTCAAAGTCCCGCGCCTTGTAAGCCGATTGTGCCAGCTCGTAGCCATGGTCCGGCTGGGTGAGGCTCACCCGTGTGTAGCCGGCCAGCAGCATCGCGAGGACGATGGCCGCTACGGTCATGGGGCGGGCAGCGCCTGCCACGGCGTCGTACAGCGGGAGAAAAACGCGGAGCAGCCCCCCGGTGGTTGCTTCCCTGGCCCGCGTGCTGACCGTCGCTACGAGTAGAAACAGTAAGCCCAGCAGGGAGACCCCGGCACCCAGCAGGTCTATGGGCCGGCTGCCGTACTCAAGGGTGACTTGGTCGCCCTTGGGGTAGACCAGTATAAAGCCGGGGCTGACCGGCATCACCGGCGAGCCGTCGGTCGCTCTCCAGGGTGGGAAATAAGAAACCTTTACCACGTGGGGTTCGCCCGGACAGTCGGTGGTGAAGTGGATCGCGTACTGCTCGAGCTTGCTGCTCACCGTACAATTCTTCTCTATCGGCTCACGGGGAATTCGCCTGATTGAATCGGTGCGTAGTACGAAAGCATTCGCGGTATCTTCGTCGAGAAGCTCGGCGGGGACCAGGGGAATATCGACCAACTCCTCCCTCCGGAACCACCTGTAGAAGGCCCGCTTCCACTCGGGGCCGTCGTACAGCACCGGTGAAAACCCGGGTACGGTTACGTACCCGGTGTTACCTCCACCAACGGCAAACACCTCGTACTGTCCCTCCTTGAAAGTGGAGGTGAACTCGGGGTGCTCAGTGTAGGCCGCGCGCGCCTTGTCCGACACCGTTATGATGGTGTCGACGTTGTACATGCGCATGTGCGGCAAGGCGAGGTCGGGGTTGAGCCGGTTGTAGGTGTACTGCGGGAAAGGCCCTGACCCTCGTTCGCTCGCTTCGGACTGGAGGTAGAAAACGTAGGGCGAGTTGATCGAGGCCTGGTGGAAAACCCCTTCCAGTGTCGAACGCCCGGAAAACAGAGGGAGGTTTTCAAACGCACGCGAGCTGCCGAAACGATTGTGCACTTCGGAGTGTTCAAAGATCACCCGGGGGTCGTTGATGTCGCCCTTGACGTGCTTGTTGATGCGGTTAAACAGGGGCCAGGTCGGTTTTCCTTCGTAGCCCGAGTAATTCCAGTCCAACCACGATGGTATGTAACCTACGTTCGTCTGCGTCCAGGCCAGGGTGGACAGCACGATGACCGAGGCCAGTATAGTGCGGTGACCAACCGTGCGGGCCAATCGGCTGAGCCCGTCAGCCGCGAGCAGGCCGACAAAAACCTGGCCGAGCGGGATGAAGCGGATGTCGGGGAAGCCGATGGCCGGCACAAGAAAATAGAGGAGTACGGCGCCCGCGAAGCCGTGTATGAGCAGGCCTTCGCGGCGCAAGCTGGGCGGTCTGAATATGCCCCCCGACGAACGGTCGTCGCCGACCGGCGCTCTGGAGGCGAGAAAAGCAGAGACGGCGATCAAGGCGACGTCTACAAGCGCCAGTACGGTGGCTGGCCAGAGCGGTGGAGCGATCACTTCGCTCCAGTGCTTGATGTTCCAGATCATGCTCCACTCCGAGGTGAACACGAGTCTTCCCGGCAATGGCAGGCCCCAGAAGCAGAGGAGGAGAAACGCTACCGCCAGTGGAGCCAGGACCGCCGATAGCCACGCAGCGGGGTCCTTGCGAGGCCACGCAAAGTAGAACGCGAACCATATGCAGGGGAGGAACGCGAAGGTGTGGGTCAGGCCGATGACCGCCAGCAGAGCGCAAGGAATGGTCCATGGCAGGCGGCCGTCGCGCACCCTGTTGAGAGTGCCGAGAAAAATGAACGACAACGACAGACCCAGGGCATGACAGAACTCGCCGGCGAGGACACTGGGGATGTTGCCTCCCCACATCGAGTTACCCTGCTGCACAAGAAATGGAAGCACCGAGACCGCGGCCGCCGTACGCCCGACCAGGCCGTAGCCCATGGTCCTGAACAGGTAGAACGCCGAGATTGGCAGCAAGGTGGGTCCGAGCAGGGTGAACACCTTGAAGACCTGCTGCATGGGGAGCAACTTGCCGAGCATGGCGATGGCCACGAAAGGGGCAGTCGAATAAAAATGAAAAACCGGGAAACCCGCGTAGTTGCCTGCCGTCCAGCCGGTAACCCTCCAGCGCGAGAGAATCTCGTCGCGCAGCAGGACGGTCGGATAGTACAGCGAGGCCATGTCGCCACCGGCTACGGTGGTTGGGGCGAGCAGGTGCTGCCATGGGTAGAGCCAGAGCAACCACCCCACTGGCAACGCCAGCAGCAGGATCGCTGACACCGGGTTGTCCATCACGTCCTTTTGCCGTCCCGCGGCCTGGCCCCAGGCCGACTTGCCCGCTACGAGTTGAAGGGCGATGAAAATCAGCAGGGCCAAGGCGGCCAGCTCAGCGAGACCGGGCAGCTCGAGGTTCACCGCACTTGTCAGGGGTACCGAGATCGACCCGCGGATGACGTCGGTCTGGGCGAAGCCGTTGACCACTGACTCCACGGTGGCGTAGATGGGCACGTTGCTGCCGGGCAGGATCGTGTCATTGCGAAGCTGGAAACCCAGCCTGACCACGCGTCCGGTGGCTGCTTCGACTTTGTGCACGAGGTTTTTGCCTAGTATCGTCGAAGGTAAGGCGATCCTCACGGTTGAGTCAGAATTGTGCTCGGAGGGGTAAACGACAGTGAGGGTCGCGTCGTGCCATTCCTTGTCGTCGAGCAGGACGCGTTGCAGGCTTCCGCTCACCCTGAGTTTTTCACTATCCGCGTTAGAGAACGGCGCGAGGGAGAGCACTTCGAATGGGTAGCCGTTTGAATCCTCGTAAGCGATTTTCACCAGCACCACGAATGAACCGCTTGCCGGCGCCTTGTCCTGCAAGAGGATGTCCCAGCGCTCGTCCTTGTCGACGCCGATGTTCCTCGAGTCCTGCGCTTTGCCACTCG
>DBZX01000052.1:8135-8484 GCA_002311335.1 bacterium UBP10_UBA1149 | reverse complement strand
AAGACGGCGGTCGGCCTGACAGCGAAAGCCGTCTCGTCTCCCTTGTTCTTGATCGTGAGCTGCAGCGCGACCTTGTCACCGTGGTCGACAGTACTGCTGATCTGAAAGGCGATGGTCCCCGAGGCAGCGGGAGCGGCAGCGAGAGTGGACAGTCCGAAAAAGAGGGCGAGGGCGGCGGCTTTGGGGCCTTGCATCAGCTGGTCGCTACGATGTTGAACTGTTCCTGGTGGTACTTTTCGGCCACCTTGAGCGTTACTCTTCTGTCCAGTTTGCGTTGTAGCATGCGGATAGCTTCTTCTTCCTCGTTGTAGAGATAGGAGATCACCTCGCGGCTGGCCCTCACGGTAAT
>DBZX01000052.1:0-7892 GCA_002311335.1 bacterium UBP10_UBA1149 | reverse complement strand
TCGATGAAATCGATAATGATGATGCCGCCGATGTTGCGTAGCCTCAGTTGGTCGACCACCGCCGATGCTGCCTCGAGGTTGGTGAGGAGCACTGTTTCTTCCTGGCTTTTGCGGCCGACGAACTTTCCGGTGTTGACGTCGACCATGGTCAGGGCTTCGCCCTGGTCGATGACCAGGTAGCCTCCCGACTTGAGCCACACTTTGGCCTCGGTGGCCCTGCTGATCTGGCCTTCCACGCCGTAGTGGTCGAAGATCGGAACCAGCTGGTCAAAGTACTCGACGCGCGCGGCGAGGTCCGGCATGAAAGAGCTGACGAATTCCTGGATGCGTCGGGATTCGGGTTCGGAGTCCACTGCAATTTCGTCGATTTCATTCGACAGCATGTCGCGCACGCAACGGAGTACGAGGTCGAGGTCGCTGTGCAGCAGGGCCGGCGCGCGGGTTTTCGCCGCTTTTCGTTTTATCTCTTCCCACTGACTCGCGAGTCGCTTGACGTCCTTCGCTACGTCGGCAGGCCGTATGGTCTGGGCCGAGGTACGCACGATGACACCGGCGTCGGCGGGCCTGACCTCGTTGACCGCGTCCCGCAGCTTGCGCCTTTCCTTGTCGTTGCCGATTCGTTTGGAGACGCCCACCTGTGGCGACCCCGGAAGGTATACGGCGTAGCGACCCGGCAGCGATAAGTACGAGGTGATGCGGGCGCCCTTGGTCCCCATCGGTTCCTTGGAGATCTGGACGATCAGCTCGTCTCCTTTCTTGATCTTCTTTTCTATGGGCCCGTAGTCTCGACGCTGACGTTGGGGGGGGCTGTCCGATCCGAGATCGAGATCTCCGTCAGCCGCTTGCTCGGGCGTGATGTCTGAGGTGTGGAGGAAGGCGGCTTTTTCCAAGCCCAGCTCGATGAACGCGGCCTGCATGCCGGGTAGGACCCGGGAGACGCGGCCCTTGTAGACGTTGCCGGCGGCCACTTCTTCGCTGCTGCGCTCGATGTGGACTTCTGCGAGAATCCCGTTCTCGAGCAGGCTCACCCTGATCTCGTTAGGGTTGATGTTGACGATGATCTGTTTGCGCAAAAGCAGGAACCGTGGGCTGGCCAGGCAGCCAGGACAAAACTGGACACCTCGGTGAGGGGGTGCCTGTGAGTCGCACGCTATCATAATTGCCGTTGTTCGCAACGACGGCAGGATGCTAAATAAGCGTTTTTTTCAGGCCGGAACCTAGAAAAACGCTGCCGTACCCAGTAGTCTGGAAGACTGCCCGCGATTGCGGCGGGTAATTTAACCAGGGGTACTCAGGTGAGAATAAAGCGACTGGAGCTCAACGGCTTTAAATCCTGTATGAACCGGACCGTGTTGGATTTTCCATCCGGCGTTACCGGTATCGTGGGGCCGAACGGTTGTGGAAAATCGAACATCGTCGATGCTATCCGCTGGGTGCTGGGCGAACAGAGCGCTCGTCACCTGCGCGGGCAGTCGATGGAAGACGTGATCTTTGCCGGAAACGACAACCACCCTTCGCTCGGTGCGGCCGAAGTCACGATCGTTTTTGATAACGAGGACGCTTTTCAACTTGACGCAGAGCAGGAGGAGCTGGTAGCCGAGGCTGTAGCCGCGGTGCGTGATGCAGCTGAAATCCAGGTCACGAGGCGCCTGTTTCGTTCGGGCGAGTCCGAGTACCTGTTGAACGGCGCGAAGTGCCGGCTGCGCGACATCACCGACATGTTCCTGGGCACCGGCGTGGGAAGTAAAGCTTACTCCATCATCGAGCAGGGGCGGGTGGGGCGCATTATTGAATCCAAGCCCGATGAACTTCGGCTGTTGATCGAGGAAGCGGCCGGTACGACCCTCTACCGTAGTCGAAGACTGGCTGCCGAGCGTCGCATCGAGAGGACTAAGGAAAACCTCAGTCGCGTGGGCGACATTGTCAACGAGATCGAGAGGCAGGTTAATTCTCTTAAGCGCCAGGCCCGGGGGGCAGTTCGTTTCAAGGAGCTCAAGGCTGAAGAAGAAGTACTGGACCGTCGATTGACGGCCGGCCGTCTTGCGAAGGTGGAAGTCAGGCTCGCCGCTTCGCGGCAGGAACTCTCCGAGGCTGGCAGCGCGGAGAGCTCGATCCGTGAACTCATTTCAGCCCAGGAAGGAGAACGAGACGAACAAAGAACACGCAAAGACCTCATCGAGGGAGAAACCGGCGCCGTCCGTACCTCGATGTTTGAGGCGAAGTCTGCTCTTAACCGGGCGCGCGATGAACGCGTGCACCTGTCGTCCCGCCTCGAAGACCTCGTCCGCCAGCTCGCCGATGCTCACGCCGAGACTTCCTCGCTGGAGTCTCGACTGCGCGCCTGTGCCGAGGAACAGTCGGGCCTGGCGGGGCATCGGTCCGATCTGCAGCAACAGGTTGTTTCCCTCAACGACGAGCGGGGGCAGCGGCAACAGCGGCTCCAGGACATGGACGACGAACTGCGGGAATCCGTGGCGATAGAAGAGGCCATAAAGTCTCTAATGGTCGAAAACCTGGCGGCCGAAGCCGGGGCGCGCAACGAGATCGGTGGGGTGGAACGGCAGATCGAGAACTGCAGCGTGCGCGTGAAACGCTGCGCCGAGGAGGAAGACTCTCTTTCCATAGTCAGCAGTGGCCTGCTGGCCGAGGTTACGGATTGTGAAGCTCGGCTTGGCCGGGAGGCCCGGGCTCTTGAGCAGACCGAGGTCAACAAGCGTGGAGCGACCGAAAGGCTCAGGACGGCAGCCGAAAGAGAGGGTGCCGCCTCGCGGAGACTGGACTCGGCTCGCGAGCAGTACGCGTCGGTCGAATCCCGCTACAACTCCCTGCTCGAGCTGGAGGATGGCCTGGCCGGTTACGGCGACGCTGTCAGGGAGTTCATGCAGAACGGCGGGGTCGAAAAGGCTGACGCCAGGGCCATCGTCGCCGACGTTATGGAAGTGGAGCCGGGCTACGAGCAGGCGGTCGCAGCTGTTATGCAGGAGGCCTTGCAGTACGTCGTCGTGGGCGACGCCGATGGTGCCGTGAGGGGTGCGGGCTACGTAAAAGAAAAGCAGTGCGGCAGGGCGTCCTTCATTCCCCTGGAGGCCCGGCACTCGGCCGTCAGCGGTCAGACGCCACCCGGCTATTCGCTGCTGGCTTCCCATCTGTCGGTCCGACCGGGTTTCGAGGGAGTGGTTGGCAGCCTGGCCCGGGGGGTCGTAGTGTGCGAATCCCTGGAGCAGGCCTCGTCGCAGTGGAAACAGAACGGCTACCACGCGACATTCGTTACGCTGGAGGGTGAAACCTTGTCTTATACCGGGGTGGTTACCGGCGGTAATGTCCAGGCCGACAACGCTTTTCTGCTTCAACGCAAGGCTGAACTTCGCAGCATGGAAGTCGAACGCGCCACTTCAGGAGCTGAGCGCGAGCAAGCTAAGCGGATATTCCAGGAAGCTCGCTCGGGAGTATCTGAAGTCGAAAGCGAGCTGGACGGGCTCGATGAGGCGCTTAGAGCCTCCACGCTTGAGAAGGTCGCCTGCGAAGGCGAGCTTGAGTTAAAAAACCAGAACCTGGCGCGAACGCGTGAACGCCTGGGCGTGCTCGGTAGCGAAAAAGGCGCTGTTCTCAAGGAGCGGCAGCAATACCGCCAGGAACTGGTAGCGGCTCGTCAGCAGCTCGAGCAGACCGCGATCGTTCGGACGCGGCTCGAAGGAGAACTCGCTGGCAGCAGGGACAAAAGTCAGGCCCTGAAAGCCGAGCGGGATTCCTGCGGGGGGGGGCTCGAAAAGCTCAAAATCCAGCTGGCCGAGTTGAGGGTGAGTCGGGACAGCTGCGAACAGCGCTTGCGGGCCAACGACGCGGCGGTGGCTGATCTTTGCGAGAGACTCAGCCGCAAGGCCGAAATCATGGGTCGTGACAGCCGGGAGCGAGGGCTCGCCCGCGGGCGGCTTGCCAGTCCGGAACTCGACCTTGAAAAGCTCGAAGCCACGGCGGATGCGGTCTCAAGCAAGCTCTTATCAATGGAAACACAACTCAAGGAATACGTTGACAGTTTGTCGTTTCTTGAAGTAGATCTGGTCAAGAAAGGCCGGGAACTCGAAGAGGTCCGGGAGCGAAGAAGCACCGCGACTCTCGCCGTACGGGAGTGCGATCTTGAGTTTCGCAGCCTGGAGGATCAGCTCAAGGAGCGGCTGGGCGTGACCGCAGGCGAATTGATGGCCGACCGGGAAAACCTTGAGCAGGTGAGGGCCGATCAGGACGCCGAACTGGTGGTCGAGCTTGACGCTGTACGCAATCGCATCAGGCGGCTGGGTACAGTCAACATTGGTGCGGTCACCGAACTCGAAGAAGTCGAAGCCCGTTTTTTGGAGCTGGGTGGGCAGCGTGACGACCTCGAAAAATCCATAGAGGACCTCAAGGGCACCATCAGCCGGCTCAACCGTATGTCGCGCGACCGCTTTAAAGAGACCTTCGAGGCGGTCAACAGCATATTCCAGGAGACTTTTCCGCGCATGTTCCAAGGCGGGAAGGCTTATTTGTCACTTTGCGATGAGAACAACATCCTCGAAAGCGGCGTCGAGATATCCGTGCAGCCGCCAGGTAAGAGGGCTGGCACCCTGGCCCTGCTCTCGGGAGGAGAAAAGGCGCTTACCGCGGTGAGCCTGATTTTTTCTATCTTTCTCCATAAACCCAGCCCCTTCTGTATCCTCGATGAAGTGGACGCGCCCCTTGACGATGCCAATATCGGTCGATTTGTCCGCATGGTGGTCGACATGAGCGACAAGTCGCAGTTCCTCCTCATCACCCACAACAAGAAGACCATGGACTCCTGCGGAATTCTCTACGGCGTGACCATGAACGAGCCGGGAATATCTAAGATTGTGTCTGTCGATCTCGCCGCTTGATGCCGTTCAGGGCGCTTGACAGTCGGCTTGACGCGGCCCTACACTGACCTCGGCGGTACCGAGTTGCGGTGTGGGAGCTGATATCTTGATGACCAACAGCATCGACAGGCTAGAGGCGCTCGTGACTCGCATGGAAGAGCGATGGCTCAAGGGCGAGCAGCGAAGCGAGTCGCTCTCTGCTGCTCTCGCAAGATCCGGGCGCGAACTCGACGAGGCCGGGCGTAACCTGCAACGACTCGAAGGTGAGCGGCGCGAAACCGGCCGCGTGCTGGAGAAGGCTATAGCCGAGCTGGGTGATCTCGACATCGAAACAACCGGAGATTCGCAGTGAGTCTCACGCCGGAAGCCGGGCACTCGGTGCAGCTGGGTGGCCAGACCCTTGTTCTGAAAGGGACGCAAGGGCGCGAGTACCTGGATGCTCTGGTTGAAAAAGTAGAGGGGCGGATCACTGAACTGGCGCTGTCCCGCGAGGGTGCTACGACCCTGACACTGGCCCTGCTGGCCAGTTTGAACCTCGCTGACGAGGTCGCCGAGGCCCAGACCCGCAATGAGGAGCTCGACAGGCGCTTATCGCGGCTGGCCGACCGTCTCGAAGGCCTGTGTGGCAAAGAGTGATGGGCGTTGTCGTGTATTTAACTGCTGAAAGGCTTCTGGGATCCCTGCCGTTCAGGTGACGGGGGATGGTGCTCAAACCAATGTTATAAAAAATGGGAGCCGAGCCACTCACCGGTCGCGAGGAGCGAAAGCCCTGGCGATTCAACGGTGTATGGACATGGCGCCCCCCTGGTTTACCAGGTTAGAGCAACTCGCCCGCACGGTCCGGGCGGGGATCCCGGTTTTTTGGCCCGAAGACGCGACGGCTGGTGAAAACTAAAGAAGAAGTCCGGCGAGCCGTCGCGCGACGGATAGCTTCCCTCCCTTCGGCCTTGCGGCAGGAGAACGACAGACTGATCGACGGGCAGCTGCGCAAGCTGGCTGAGCTGAACAGCTCCACGGCTCTTGTGGGCTACTTCGCGCTGGCCGACGAGGTGGATGTCGGCCGCTTTATGGACTATCGCAGGGAGCGTGGAGCGCGAATCTATCTACCGTCCGGAAGAGGAGCACACGCCTGTTTCCGGGAGTGGAGGCACAACGAAGAACTATTGCGCGGCGACGCTGGCTGTCTTGAGCCTGACCCGTCGGCAGCTGAATTGGAAGACGAGAGCGTGATACTGGTTCCGGGCAGGGCATTTGACCGGAGCCTGGCCAGGTTGGGCCGGGGGGGTGGCTGGTATGACCGGGTGCTCGCGGGGTGCGGTGAACGTGACCTGTTGGTGGGCATATCTTACAGCTGCCAGATGGTTGCCGCGTTGCCCGTAGAAGCGCACGACAAGCGAATGGAACTGCTGGTCAGCGAACGGCAGGTGTTGGTTGCAGGAACATGAGTAAGGAAAGAAGCAGCAGTGAGGTTGCCGAGCAATTGGCGGAACTCACCCGTGGGTCTGTCAAAGTATTCAACCTGGCCGAGTTGAAAAAGAGACTCGCTCGAGGCGACACGCTGCGGGTCAAGGCGGGCTTTGATCCCACCACCGCCGATCTTCACCTCGGCCACACCGTGCTTATGCAGAAGCTGCGCCAGTTTCAGCAGCTGGGACATAAGGTCGTGTTTCTCATAGGAGATTTTACCGCCCGCATTGGCGACCCCAGCGGACGCAACGAAACCCGGCCGGCACTTGCGTCCGAGCAGATCGTCGCTAACGCCGAGACTTACAAGGAGCAGGCCTTTCGAATACTGGATCCTGACTTGACCGAGCTGCGTTCGAACGGGGAGTGGATGGAGTCAATGACGGCGGCGGGGCTCATCGAGCTCGCGGCTTCGACAACTGTGGCGCGGATGCTGGAGCGGGACGATTTCAGCCGGCGTTACAAGGGCGAGCAGTCCATCAGCCTGCACGAGTTTCTTTATCCGCTGATCCAGGCCTGGGATTCTGTCCAGCTGCGCAACGACGTAGAGCTTGGTGGCACCGACCAGACTTTCAACTTGCTGCTGGGTCGCGAACTCCAGAGAGCCAATGGCCAGGAGCCGCAGGTTGTGATGACCATGCCGCTGCTCGAGGGCACCGACGGCGTCCAGAAGATGAGCAAGTCGCTGGATAACACCGTTGGGATTACCGAGCCGCCCGTAGAGATTTACGGTAAAGTCATGTCGATATCCGACCCGCTGATGCTGCGATACTACGAACTGTTAAGCGACGTTGACCAGGAATTCGTTGTCCAGTTGCGCGAGGGTAAGCACGAGGCCATGGAGGCGAAGAAGCGCCTTGCCGCCGAGCTCACGGCTCGCTTTCATGGAGAAGACGCTGCGCTGGCAGCCGCAGAAGAGTTTGCGCGTCGGCATCAGCGGGGCCAACTTCCCAGCGAGATCCCTGAATGGTCCTGGCAGGGGAGCGATAGCGAGGTCAGGATCTGCGATCTTCTGAAGGCCAGCGGGCTGGCTAAGTCGGCTTCGGAGGGGCGGCGCCTGGTGCGGCAGGGGGGCGTAAAGTTGGACGGAAAAAAGATCTCCGACGAAATGGCCCCGGTAGCGGCTCAAGGCAGGGTCCTGGTCCAGGTCGGAAAACGGCGTGTTTTAGTCGTGAAATTCGACAGATAGGCGACATTCAACATCCTCTATTGGCAGGCCTCGCTCGAGGCGGCTTTGCGATTTGACTAGCAACTCTCTAACGCCTATAACCCTCTGGCTCACCAGAGCGCGCTCGGCACCCGGAACGGGGATTGGGCAGGTCTTTGAAAACTGAACAGTAGTGAACGAGAATCGCGACCGCGATCTCGGGAGGCCTTCGGGCCTCCACGGGTCGAAACGGTCGTGATCTGATCCACGACAATTCCAAACATAGTGGCAACGGACTTCGGTTCGTGTGTCACTTCCAGCGTAGGACGCGCCTTCGGGTGTGTCCTGCAACTAAACTGGAGAGTTTGATCCTGGCTCAGAACGAACGCTGGCGGCGTGCCTAACACATGCAAGTC
>DBZX01000070.1:37334-37517 GCA_002311335.1 bacterium UBP10_UBA1149 | reverse complement strand
GGCCATGGTGTCCTGGCGACGATCAAGGTCGCGGTGATAGCCATCGGCGGTGACGACGATGATACCGACGAAGAAGTTGCGGCGCCCGAAGAGGCTGTGGCCGATGAACTCCCGGCCGCGACGGACGAAGTCGAAGCAACACCTACCGGGGCAGCTGATGACTCGGTAGACAGCGACTCGGAA
>DBZX01000070.1:36355-37196 GCA_002311335.1 bacterium UBP10_UBA1149 | reverse complement strand
AGACAGCGACTCGGAAGAAGAAGCCGCGGAGGAAAATTCTTCGGAATCCGCCGCCGACGATGAAGAGCCCCAGGCCTGATCAGCTGGGCGATTCGGCGTAGAGCTCGCGAAACGTACGCATCAGTTCGGCAAAAGTCGCCAGCAAGGCGGGGCCGAGGAACAGCCCTATAGGGCCGAAGGCCCTCAGGCCGCAGATGATTCCGAAGAACAGCAGCGGCGTTGACAACCGGGCCTGGCTGCTGATCAGGTAAGGCCGCAGGAGGTTGTCTACCGACGAGACCACCAGCAGCCCCCAGGCGATGAGCGCGCCGGCGGCGACGAGCTGACCAGACAGTACCAGCGCGACGGCCGCTGGTACCCACACCAGGGCTGCCCCACCCACGGGCAGAAAGGCGCAAAGGCAGGCCACCGCACCCAGCAGCAGGCTGAATTGTACACCGACTGCCCACAGGGCCAGTCCGACCAGCACTCCCTGGGCCAGGGCCGTCAGCGTAAGGCCCTGCACGACCGCGAGTACGGTTCGTTTGAAGCTGTCAAAAATTCGGTCGCGGTCAGCTGCCATCATCGGAATACTGCGGCGAAGCGATTCGACGGTCGTCTCGCCATCGCGAAAAAGGAAGAACAGCGTGAAGGTCATGATCCCGGTCGCTATGACAAACTCGAACACGTTGCGCGCGATGGCGGTGGCCCGCGTGGCCGCAAACTCGCTTACCCACTTAACCCCTGAAAGAGCGAAACCGGTCGCGTCGACGTTGCCCGAAGCCATGCGCTCGCGGAGCCATTGCCAGATAGGCTCAACGAACCACGCTTCGCTAAGGCGGTTGAGTACGGTCAGGTTGCC
>DBZX01000070.1:35945-36147 GCA_002311335.1 bacterium UBP10_UBA1149 | reverse complement strand
GGCTCGAGGTAAGGTAGCAGTATCGAAAGCAGGACATAGCCCAGGCCGCCCAGCGCGAGAAAAAGGAACAGGGTTATGATCTGCTGCCGCTTCATCCTGTCTTCATGCTACAAGCGGAGCAGCCGGTGGGCAATAAAAACCGCGCGCTTGGATTTGCAGCAGCCGCCCCTGGAGGGCTGCAGCGGCGCCCCGAGGGCCCGGT
>DBZX01000070.1:31173-35798 GCA_002311335.1 bacterium UBP10_UBA1149 | reverse complement strand
AGAGCACTACCTTGACACGGTAGGGGTCGGCGGTTCGATCCCGCCCGTGCCTACCAGTGTAGCTGCAAAGGGTAGTTCAGAGAGTTGAAAAGGAGGACCGGGTAAGCGTAAACAATCAGTCGAGCGGGGTTTAAATGCCGAGGCTTCCCGCCGATAATGAGCGCACGAGACGGATAGAACATCAGGTGCCTGATAATATCACCGTAACGGTGGGACGAGGGGAGCCCCTTACGATCGAAAAAGGGTCGCTGGCTCGCGAGGTCCTGCCAGGCCGAGTAGCAGAACGTGCTGTCTGTGTACTCGTGGAAGGGGTCGCGGCCGATCTTTCGTCGCCGCTGCTCAATGACTGCTCGGTAGAGCCGGTCATGGCCGAGTCCGGTCCCGGTCTCGAAGTACTTCGACACAGCACCGCCCACCTCCTTGCCCACGCGGTGAAACGCCTTTACCCCTCTGCTCAGGTAACAATCGGCCCCGTCATCGAGGATGGTTTTTACTACGACTTTGCTTACCCCGCCGGTTTCGGACCCGAAGACCTCGAGAAGATAGAGACTGAGATGTCCCGTATCATCGCCGAGGACCATCCCGTCGCACGCGAGGAGCTGCCTCGTGACAGTGCCCGGGCGCTCTTTGCCGACAAGGGGGAGGAGTACAAGGCCGAGATCATCGACGACCTCGACGAGCCCACTGTCAGCTTGTATCGTCAGGGTGACTTCGTAGATCTGTGTCGTGGTCCGCACGTCCCGTCTACCGGGCAGCTGGGAGTCTTCAAGCTCACCCACGTGGCCGGTGCGTACTGGAGAGGTGACGAGAAGCGTCCGATGCTGCAGCGGATCTACGGGACGGCCTTTGCGAAAAAGAAAGAGCTGTCTTCTCACCTCGCCCGAATAGAAGAAGCCCGGAAACGTGACCATCGCAAGATTGGCAAGGATCTCGGCCTTTTCAGCTTTCATCCGGAAGCCCCGGCGTCACCGTTTTTTCACCCCGACGGAGCTACCCTCTACAACCAGCTGGTGAGCTACATTCGCGGACTGTACACCGAGTACGGTTACGAAGAGGTCATCACGCCGCAGATCCTGGACGTGGACCTGTGGCACCGTTCGGGTCACTACGACAACTACGTCGACAACATGTACTTCACGACCGTCGACGATAAGGAATTTGCGGTCAAGCCCATGAACTGCCCGACTCACTGCCTGATGTTCAGCGAGGGTAAAAAGTCATACAGGGATTTGCCGATCAGGATGGCGGATTTCGGCCGCCTGCACCGCTACGAACGCTCGGGTGTCGTTCACGGCCTGGCCCGGGTGCGATCATTCTGCCAGGACGATGCCCATATCTTCTGTCGTCCTGAAGACATTGAATCTGAAATATCCGGTGTCCTGCACATGATAAACCGTACGCACAGGGCTTTCGGCTTCGAAGAATCAAAGGTCTATCTTTCCACGCGCCCGGCCAAGTCCATCGGTAGTGACCAGATGTGGGAGCAGGCCGAGGTCACGCTCCGCGCTGTTCTCGAAAAGGAAGAACCCGGTTTCATCGAGAACCCCGGCGACGGAGCCTTCTACGGACCCAAGATAGATTTTGCGGTAATCGACGCGATGAAGCGGGAGTGGCAGCTGAGTACCGTCCAGCTCGACTTCTCCATGCCTGAGCGTTTCTCGCTGCGCTACGTTGACAGCGATGGTGGCGAACGCTGCCCGGTGATGATTCATCGGGCTGTGCTGGGCTCGCTTGAGCGCTTTATGGCAATCTTGCTTGAGCACACCGGCGGCGCGCTGCCCTTGTGGCTCGCGCCCTGCCAGGTGCGCTTCGTGACGGTGACCGACCGCCAGAACGAATACGCAGCGGCGGCGGTAGAACAACTCAAGTCAGCGGGCATCAGGGCCCGCGCCGACCTTCGCAACGAGAAGCTCGGATTCAAGATAAGGGAAGCCCAGAAACAGAAGGTGCCGGTGATTGCCGTGGTAGGAGATCGAGAGGTCGAAGACGGGACGGTCGCGCCCCGACTCCACGGTGACAGCCAGCTCGAAGCAATGAGTCTCGCGGATTTCAGCGCGTGGCTCATCGAACGTAATGACCCGGAACACGGAGGTGCGTCATAGCGAAAAACGAAGAAACGACAAGGATCAACACGGCGATACGAGCGAGAGAATTGCGATTGATCGATAGCGACGGGGGCCAACTCGGTATCGTCACTCTCGACAAGGCGAGGCGCGTGGCCGAGGAGAGAGGGCTCGACCTCGTAGAGGTGGCGGGCACCGCGGATCCGCCGGTCTGCCGGATAATGGATTTCCACAAGTATCGCTACGAGCAGAAGAAGCGAACCCAGGAGAGCAAGAAGAAATCGGTGGCCTCGGCGATGAAAGAGGTAAAAATACGGTCGCGAACCGAAGCCCACGACATCGAGTTCAAGAAGGGCCACATCCTCAGGTTTCTCCAGAAGGGGCACCGGGTGAAGATCTCGGTGTTTTTCAAGGGGCGGGAGATCACGAGGCCGGATCTCGGGAGAAACACTTTGGATAAGATGCTTGAGTCGATTGCTGAGTACGCGACCCCGGAAGGGGATCCGCGGATGGAGGGACGCCACATGTCGGTCGTGGTTGTTCCAGTTAAAAGCTGAGGAGCGCTAGAGAAAATGCCTAAGGTAAAAACAAGACGTGGTGCGGCGAAGCGCTTCCGGTTCACCGGTAGCGGCAAGATACGAAGAAACAAGGCGTATCTTCGTCACATACTTGCTCACAAATCAGCGACACAGAAACGCAACCTGCGAAAAGCGGGAGCTGTTTCGAGCGCGGATGAAAAATCGGTCAGGCGGCTGCTGCCCAACGGGTAGTGCCCCTGCGGCGTTCGGCCCCGACGGGTACGAAGCTGCGGACTACGGAGGAAAACAGGAATGTCGAGGGTAACAAAGGGAGTTAAGGGCAGGCGGCGGCGCAACCGCATACTTGCACGAACCAAGGGCTACACTGGTGGCCGCAAGCTGTACAGGCAGGGTCGCGAGACGGTCGAAAAAGGGCTTGTTTACGCGTACCGTGATCGCAGGGTCCGCAAGCGTGAATTCAGGCGGCTGTGGATCATCCGTATCAACGCCGCGTGCAAGGAACTGGGCTTGAGCTATTCGCAGCTGATCCACGGGCTGAAGCTGGCCGGCGTTGAGATTGATCGTAAATCGCTCGCCGAAATGGCGGTCAACGAGAAGGAGGCCTTCGCGGCCGTGGTGGGTGCTGCAAAGGCCGAGTCGGCGGTGTGACCGACGAGATCCCAGGCGGGCTGGAAGACAGCCTCCTGGCCCTGGAGCGCGACGCTTCGGGGCTCGTGGATGAGGCAGCGGATAAAGCGGAACTCGAATCCGCTCGCGTTGCCTTGTTCGGCCGCCGCGGTTCAATAACGGCGCTGGGCAAACAACTCGCCGGGCTCAACGCCGACCAGAAGCGAGCAGCGGGTAAGCGCATCAACAGCCTGAGGTCTTCGTTGACCGATCAATTGCAGAATCGCAGTGACTTGCTGGATGCGCAGGCGCAGGCCCGCGAACTCGAAGGACCCGCGCTCGACTACAGCTTGCCCGCCTATGCCCCGGAGCCCGGGCATCCGCATCCCCTGGCGAGTTCGATGGAGGAAGTGCGTTCAATTCTGGAATCGATGGGTTTCGCCACCGCGGAGGGCCCCCAGGTCGAGGACGAGTACCACAACTTCGAAGCGCTCAATATTCCAGCTGACCATCCCGCCCGGGATATGCAGGATACTTTTTTTACCAAGGACGGCCACCTGCTGCGCACGCATACGTCGCCGGTTCAGATTCGTATCATGGAAAAATCGTCCCCCCCAGTTGCCGTCATAGCGCCGGGCGCGGTTTATCGTCAGGACGATGACATCACCCACTCGCCGATGTTTCACCAGGTCGAAGGCCTGCTCGTGGATAAGGGCGTACACTTCGGTCATCTGAAGGGCGTGCTCACCGAGTTCCTGCGGGCGTTGTTTGACGAAGACCTGGGCGTGCGTTTTCGTCCGAGTTATTTTCCCTTTACCGAGCCGAGTGCCGAGGTCGATATTTCCTGCGTCATCTGCTCGGGGAGTGGGACGGTGGACGACAGTCGGTGCCGAGTGTGCTCAGGTACTGCCTGGGTTGAAATTCTCGGCGCTGGAATGGTGCACCCGGCGGTGTTCGAAGCGGTCGGCTACGACCCGGAGCGCTACACCGGATGGGCCTTCGGTCTCGGCATTGACCGGGTCGCCTTGCTCAAGCATCGGGTGGAAGACATTCGCCTCTTCTACGACAACGATCTTNNGTTCGAAGCGGTCGGCTACGACCCCGGGGTATACAGTGGCTTTGCCTTTGGCGTGGGTATCGAGAGGGTAGCGATGCTCCGTTTCGGGATTGCGGACATCCGCCACTTTTACTCGCAGGACCTGCGATTTCTTCAACAGTTCTGAGGACCATAGATGCTTATTCCATACAGCTGGCTGGCCGAATACATCGACGACATTCCCGACGCTGCCCAACTTGCAGACAGCTTCACCATGGGCGGACTCGAGGTGGAAGGTTTTGCTGCGCCGGCTCCCGGACTGGCGGGACAGCTTGTTGTTGCGCGGATTGACTCTATCGAGCGGCATCCTGACGCCGACCG
>DBZX01000070.1:26242-31129 GCA_002311335.1 bacterium UBP10_UBA1149 | reverse complement strand
TCTCGTGGTCTGCCGGCTTGACGACGGAGACACGGGGCGCGAGGTCGTGTGCGGGGCCAGTAACATGCGGACCGGCGACCTGGTGATACTGGCCCTGCCCGGTGCCCGCTTGCCCGGTGGCCTTAAGATCAAGAAATCCCGTATCAGGGGTAAGGAGTCTGCCGGCATGCTCTGCGCGGCAAGCGAGCTTGGTCTCGCCGAGGCCGGCGACGGTATAATAGTGTTGGCTGCTGACACCGACGTGGACGGAGTGGTATCCCCGGGCGACGACGCTGCCGCGCTGCTCGGTCTCGATGACCCGGTGCTTGAACTTTCGATTACTCCTAATCGCGGCGATTGTCTGAGCGTGAACGGCCTTGTCCGAGAGCTGGGCGTGCTCCTGGGAGTGCCTGCTGCGGGTCCGGGAGCTACTCAAAACCTACCCGGGGGCTTCGACCGAGCGGCTGATGCTCCTGTTACAGTTGACCATGGCGACACCTCTTTCTGTCCAGCCTACAGGGCCCTGCAGCTCACCGACCTGAGCGTCGGTCCTTCACCCGGCTATATCAGGCAGCGCCTGACTGCCTGCGGTTACAGGCCGGTCAACAACATCGTCGATATAACGAACTACGTGATGCTCGAATTGGGCCAGCCCATGCACGCCTTTGACCGAGAGCTTCTCCATGGCTCAACAATCACCGTCGGAGAGATCACGACAGCCGAGGAGCTGGAAACACTCGACGGCAATAAGTACCGGCTCGAAGCGGGTGACCTCGTCATTCGAGATGAGCGGGGAGTTGTAGCGCTGGCGGGGGTCATGGGTGGACAGCGCAGCGCGATCAGTGACGGCAGTACCCGGGTGCTGCTCGAGAGCGCATTGTTTGACCCCTCGCGCGTACGGCGCACCGCTCGACGCTTAGGCCTCGGGTCGGAATCTTCGTATCGCTTTGAACGCGGGGTCGATCCGGGGCAGGTCGAGGCCGCGCTTTGGCGGGCCGCCGGCCTGCTGGTCAAGCACGCTGGCGCCACGGTGGAGGGAGGCTTGGCAGTTTCGGGCGAACTACCCACCGAAGGGCGCAGCATCGCTTTGAGCGTCGCAGGTGTCGCGAGCTTGCTGGGTCGCGACGTAGCCGCGGGCCGCTGTCGCGAAATACTCAAGGCCATAGGGTGCACGGTCAAGGGCAGGGGAGATAAACTCAAGGTCGATTCGCCGGTATTTCGCAGCGACATAATCCGAGACGTTGACCTCGTGGAGGAGATCGCGCGGGTTGAGGGCTACGACCTTGTGCCGGCGTCGCTTCCTGTTATGCAAATGAACTGCCGGGTCTTCTCGACTCTGGCTGATTTTGAGGGCCGCGCGCGCACGGTGCTGCGCGCGATGGGGTTCACCGAATCGGTGGCGCTTGCTTTTGCCGGAAGTGAAGCGAACCAATCTTTCATAGGCTTGTTTGCCCGCGCCGGTGCCGCGGTGGAGTTGCTGAACCCGCTGCGCACGACCGAAACCGAGTTGCGGCGGAGCCTGTTACCGGGCCTGCTCGAGGGCTGGCAGGTCAATCATCGAAACGGTTTCGACAGGGTGGATCTTTTCTCTGTCGGCCGCTGTTTTCAGCTCCTAGACGGGCAGCCGGAGGAGTTGGATATCATCGCCGGGGTGCTTTCGGGGCCCCGCCGTGCACGCGGTCCGGGAGACGCCGGACCGCCCACTTTGTGGGACGCCAAGGCTGCGGTCGTGGCCCTGGCGGACCTGGTCGGCTGCGCGGATGAAGTAAGCTGGACGGCTGTCGATGACGCGGCGGGTGCCTTGCATCCGAGGGCCAGTGCCAAGGCCTGGATTGGGGACAAGGCGCTGGGCGTCATCGGGTCTTTGCATCCCGAGCAGAAGCGCCGTCGTGAAATAAGCTCCGAAATATGGCTTTTTGAGATTGACAGCCGGGCGCTGGTTGAGTATCGTCCCAGTGCGACAGGGGTTCTTCCGTTGGCTCGTTTTCCATCGTCGGCTCGGGACCTTTCCCTGCTGGTGCCGATGGATGTGCTCGCGGGAGAGATCATTCGTGCTGCCGGAGAGCTGGACGAGCCCCTGCTCAACGGTGTGAGTGTGTTTGACGACTACAGGGGCAAGGGCGTAAAAGAGGGCTACAAGGCTTTGGCTTTTTCCTTCGAGTATCGCTCACCCGATCGGACGCTCACCGAAGAAGAGGTTGCCGCCCTTCACTCGAGCGTCGTAGAAATGCTCCTGGCGATGCCAGGTGTTGAACTCAGGGCATGAAGATTTTTGAAGAGGAGACCGGGCGTATATGACCATGACCAAGGCCGATATCATCGAACGCATTCACGAGAGGGTTGGGTTTTCCAAGAAAGAGGCTTCCGAGGTCGTAGAGTCGGTGTTCGAGGTGATGAAGAATCGGCTGGAAGAAGGTGATACCGTCAAGCTTTCGGGCTTCGGCAAGTTTGTCATCAACGATAAGGTCCCGCGCAAGGGACGCAACCCACAGTCGGGTGAAGAGATCGTCATCACTGGACGCCGCGTGTTGAGTTTCAAGCCGAGCCAGGTTCTCAAGAAAACGATCAATTCGGCTTGGCGCTGACCGCATCGCGGGTGACTGGTGTCGACCGTGATCGATGACCAACAACCGGCAGGCGGGATTCCCTCGGACAAACTCTATTTTCGTATCGGCGAAGTCGCGCGCATCGTCGGAGTCAAACCTTACGTTCTCCGCTACTGGGAGTCCGAGTTCTCCGGAGTCAGGCCAGGCAAGTCACGTTCCAACCAGAGGCTCTATCGACGCAAGGACGTCGAGAAGCTGCTCAAGATAAAGGACCTGTTGCACGCGCGACGCTACACGATCGAGGGTGCCCGGCAATTCCTCAAGGTCCAGGAAGAACCGGGTGACGAAGAGTTGCTCTCCCCGAGGCAGCTCAAACGCTTGCGACAGGTGCGCGAGACGCTTGTTGATCTGAAGGAGAAGCTCGAATCTTGATCGCCGGGGTTTCCGCTTCCTGTTTTACCAACAGCAGCTGTTCTCGTAACCAGGCGTGGTCGAGTCCCAGCTGATCACAGACGTTCACGAACGAGAACGGCGAATCCGTGTCGGTGTACATGATCCAGTACTCGGCCTGTCGCTGCAGTATGTGGGGGTTTGCGCGGTCGTGCTGGGGGGCTGAGAGATAGCAGCGCACCCCGTCCATCAATACCGCTTCGAGCAGGGAGATCTCGGTGGCGGCGTATGAACGGGTCGCCGAACCGGGGTCTACGTCGCCGCAATGCCCCTCGAGGGTCTCGTTTATCGTTCCAGGCTTCCGTGTAGGCATGCGGTTTCAGAAGCAACGGGCGTGCCAGTCGCGAAACACGCAGGGGAGCCTCGCGCAAGCCTCGCGGCGGGCCCCGAGCGGCGGGAATTTGTTGATAAGGAGTCTGGCTGTTGCCACTCCCAGCCAGCTGCGGCCGCGCTTGCCTTGCCTTGTGCTGTAATCCGGGCAAGAAAACAGGCCATGCTGTACTGGCGTCGCATCGAGGCGGCGCAAAAAGGGGGTGTCCTGTGTTGAAAATTATACTCGCTCTGTTTGTGGTCGTCCTGCTGCCGGAAACGGCACAGGCTGAAATCAATTCCGGCGATACTGCGTGGATGCTCACGGCTTCGGCCCTGGTGCTGCTCATGACTCCCGGCCTTGCACTTTTCTATGGCGGCATGGTTCGCGCAAAGAACGTGCTCTCTACCCTCATGCACAGTTTTTTTGCGATGGGTATCATGAGCATCCATTGGGTAGTCATCGGTTACTCGCTGTCGTTTGCCGAGGGCAATTCCTTCATCGGCGGTTTTGACTACGTGTTGCTCAACGGCGTTGATTCCAACCCCGGGCCCTACGCGGACAATATTCCCCATAACGTTTTTATGATTTTCCAGATGATGTTTGCCATCATCACCCCCGCTCTTATCTCGGGTGCGTTCGCCGAGCGCATCAAGTTCAGTGGCTACGTTTTGTTCTCTCTCCTGTGGGCCACACTGGTCTACAATCCTGTTTGCCACTGGGTCTGGGGTAGCGGTGGTTGGCTGGGTGGCCTCGGCGCGCTGGATTTTGCTGGTGGCACGGTGGTGCACATCAACTCGGGAGTGGCCGCGCTGGCCGTCGTGCTGGTGCTCGGACGCCGGGTGGGCTACCCGCAACAGGGGATGAAACCCCACAACCTCGGGTTGACGGTGCTTGGTGCCGGCATGCTCTGGTTTGGCTGGTTCGGTTTTAACGCGGGGAGCGCCCTTGCCGCCGACGGCTCAGCCGCCAACGCCTTCGTGGTAACCCATATCGCGGCCGCTGTTGCCGCGGTCACCTGGGCGCTGATCGAATCGATGCAGAAGGGCAAAGCCAGTGCGCTTGGTGTCGCCACAGGCGCAGTGGCCGGCCTGGTTGCCATAACTCCAGCCTGCGGTTTCGTTGGCGTCGGTGGCGCGATTCTCATCGGTATTGGCGCGGGCGGCCTCTGCTACGCCGCCATAATGGCCAAGTCCCGTTTTGGATACGACGATTCGCTCGACGTTTTTGGTGTTCACGGAATCGGCGGGGCCTGGGGTGCCCTGGCCACCGGCGTTTTCGCCGTGGCCGCGATAGGCGGGACAGCAGGCCTGCTGGAGAGCGGAAATCTCGGGCAGCTGGGCATACAGGCCACCAGTGTACTGGCCACGGCTGTGTACTCTTTTGTTGTTACTTTCCTCATAGCTCGTTTTGTTGATGCGACGGTGGGCTTGAGAGTGAATGAAGAACAGGAAATGACCGGTCTGGACCTGAGCGAACACGGGGAAGTCGGCTACAACCTTTCGGATTGATCATGGCTTGGCCTGTCGATGGGCTGGTTGCCTTGCGGACCGGGCGTGGGTATCTTTGCCGTTCTTGACGGGGCGTGGCGCAGCCTGGTAG
>DBZX01000070.1:6692-26152 GCA_002311335.1 bacterium UBP10_UBA1149 | reverse complement strand
GTCGCTGGTTCAAATCCAGTCGCCCCGACCATTGTCAGCCGGGGGTGCGATGGTCACCCCCGGTCTGGCAACCGGTGTATCGGAGCAAAACCCTGACGGGCGGTCATGATACTTGTCTGCAATGACGACGGCGTGCACGCGCCCGGCCTGGCTGTCCTGGCCGCTGCCCTCGCTCCGCTCGACCGTGTCTTCGTGGTCGCCCCGGATCGAGAACAGTCTGCGGCTGGCCACGCGATTACTCTTTCGCGGCCGCTAAGAGCCGAGCTGCTACGGGAAGGGTGGCTCGCCGTGGACGGTACGCCTACCGATTGCGTCAACCTTGCGGTGAACGGGCTGCTGGACGAGCGCCCATGGTTGGTTGTTTCGGGCATAAACCGCGGCGCAAACCTTGGCGACGACATAACCTATTCGGGTACAGTTTCGGCTGCGATGGAGGCCGTGCTCCAGGGAATTCCAGCTATAGCTGTTTCCCAGGCGGGGAAATCGAACTTTGATTACGGCGCGGCAGCCTGCTTCGCCGCAAATCTCTGCCGGGTGGTCAAGCATTCAGGCCTGCCGGATGATACACTGCTGAATGTGAACGTGCCTGAGAATTGCAAGGGTGAGGGCTTCGTGGTGACGCGGCAGGGCCGCCGCCGTTACGGTGACGCCATTGTTGAGAAGACGGATCCGCGGGGCCGAAAGTACTACTGGATCGGGGGCGACGACCTGGGATTCGATGACGAACCCGGTACCGATCTCGCCGCGGTACACGCCGGGCTGGTTTCGGTCACACCCTTGCATCTGGACCTCACCAATCACGGCTCGCTCGGTTTTCTCGACGACATCCAGAAGACCTGGGCGCCGGACTGATCGCAGCGGCTTCTCGCAAAAACGTTCCACCTGCAAATGCTTACCCAGCTCGCACTACTGGTTGCCATCACGTTTGTTCCCGCCCTGGAGCTGCGTGCGTCTATTCCTTATGGCTACCTCCAATCGTCGATGCCCTTCGGCCTCGCGGTAGCTGTCTGCTTGCTTGCCAACGTCGCGCTGGCGCCGGTGGTGTGGATTTTCCTGGATCGCGCGGTTCACCTGCTGCTGCGCTTTGACTGGATACGCGTGATTTACGAAAAAATGGTCGTCCGTACCCAGCGCAACGTGGAGCCGTGGGTCAACAAGTGGGGGGTGCTCGGGCTCGGCCTGTTCATCGGCATACCGCTGCCGGGGTCGGGAGTTTACTCGGGTGCGCTGGGCGCATACCTGCTGGGTTTTCGCTTCAGGGATTTTATGGCGGCTTCGGTGATCGGAGTGCTGATGGCCGGAGGTATTGTCAGCCTGGTCATGGTGTCGGGTAGCAGTGCCTTCGATCTGCTCCTGTCAAGGGGTGCGCGGTGAACAAGGCAAGAGGTCTGGCTCCCATCGTTGCGACGCTCGTCGTTTCGTTGGCCATCGGGTGTTCGACCGGTGTTATTCACACGGTGCGAACCGGGGAGAACCTCTACCGCATCGGCAAGGCCTACGGGATTCCGTATCTCCAGCTGGGTAAGGTTAATGGGCTGGACAAGCCTTTTACGCTGCAGCCGGGAGACAGGATTTTTGTGCCCGAGGCAGCTCGGGTTCTGCCGGTGGGGGTTATCACGCCGCGTTCTGTTCGCAGTTCTCCGCCAAGGACCGTGAGCCCGAGACCGGCGCGGAAAACGCCGGTCGCTCGAACGACAGTCAAGAGCAGTGGGGGCGCCCTGGCTGCGGCCAGGACAAAAGAACGGCCCCCGGCTGAAACCGCTGCTGTCAAGAAACCCTCGACTGCTCCGGGACTGTTCGGCTGGCCAACCGAAGGCAAGCTGACGTCCAGATTCGGACCCCGGGGGGCGTCGCATCACGATGGGATCGATATTGCCGGTGAAGCGGGCAGTGCCGTCATCGCCGCGCGAGCAGGTAAGGTCATATTCAGCGACCAGCTGCCAGGCTACGGTTGGATGATAATACTGGAGCACGACAGGGGCTTCAGTACGCTTTACGCTCACAACAGTCGCAACCGGGTAGCAGTGCGCGACCAGGTATCCCGGGGGCAGCGCATTGCCGATCTCGGTTCATCGGGCCGTACGGCCAAGCCGCACCTTCACTTTGAAATCCGTCGGCGAAACGTGGTACGCGACCCCATGTACTACCTTTCAGAATCCGGGCAGCAAAGACTGGCCGGCCGCAGTGACTGAAGTGGATCTCCGCAAACTCGTCCGCACGATACACGACTTTCCCAAACCTGGTATCGCGTACCGGGACATCACCCCCGTGCTATCCGACGCGGCCGCTCTTCGCACCGTGGTCGACAGCATCGCCGATCACTTTCGCGGCGAGGTAGACGCGGTCGTGGGCATCGAATCGCGGGGCTTTATCATCGGTGCGCCGGTGGCCTACGCCCTTGGGACGGGCCTGACCCTGGTTCGAAAGGCTGGCAAGTTGCCGTCGAAGATCGTGTCCGAGGACTACGAACTGGAGTACGGCAGCGATTCTCTTGAGATCCACAGCGACGCCCTGGGCACGGGGGTACGCACCCTCCTGGTCGATGATCTCCTTGCTACCGGGGGCACCGCCGCGGCGACCGTGAAGCTGGTAGAAGGGCTCGGCGCAAAGGTGACCGCATGCGCCTTCGTCATAGAGCTCGAGGCGCTGGGGGGGCGCGGCCGGCTTGCCCCACGCCCGACTTTCTCTCTTATCCAGTACAGCGACTGACGGCGCTTTCGTTGATACACCTTCCAAAAGGCGATATGACTATGTTCGAGTAGTCATGAGCGATGCATTAACAGATCTCTACGAACCCCTGCTCGAACTCATACGGCGGACGTCTACTGACCTGCCGCGGGATATCGACGAGGCCATGACCGCCGCCCGCGAAAAGGAAGAACCGGGTTCGGCGGGCGAGAACGTTTTTAATATTCTCCTGCAGAACATTGAGATGTCGCGTGCCGGTACCAGCCCGCTCTGCCAGGACACCGGCATGATTTCTTTTTACGTCCACCACCCCAGCGGGATGTCGCAGTTGGCGTTCAAGCGGGTCGCCGAACGGGCGGTTGCAGCTGCTACCGCGGAGAACCGTCTGCGCCCGAACTCGGTCGATTCACTGAGCGGTGAGAGCGTGGACGACAACCTTGGCGCGGGGATGCCGGTTTTTCACTTCGAGGAGTGGGAGATGGACGAAATTGACGTGCACCTGCTGCTCAAGGGAGGGGGTTGCGAAAACGTCGGTGCGCAGTTCTCGCTTCCCGACGTGGGCCTGGGCGCGGACAGGGACCTCGCGGGTGTAAAGAGATGCGTTCTCGAGGCCGTTCACCTGGCACAGGGCCGCGGCTGCGCGCCGGGTATCCTCGGTATCGGAATTGGCGGAGACCGCATGGGGTCCTACGAGTTGGCCAAGGAGCAACTGCTGCGCTCGCTCACCGATACCAACCAGGACAGAGTGCTGGCCGATTTTGAAGATGAGATGTTCGAGCGCTGCAACGAACTTGGCATCGGGCCCATGGGTTTCGGTGGCAAGACGACGTTACTCGGCGTCAAGGCCGGTGTTCGTAACCGCATACCCGCTTCCTACTTCGTGTCGGTGGCTTATGCCTGCTGGGCCCACCGGCATCGTCGCCTGGTTGTTTCGAAAGGCAAGACGGAAATCATCTGAAGGGTAGGTGGGCAATCATGATAAACCTCCAGGTACCCATTGATGAGAAAACGGTCAGGTCGCTGCGGGTCGGTGACCAGGTTTCTCTGTCGGGAGCCGTGCTCACCGCCCGCGACCGCGCGCACAAGTACCTTGTCGAGGAGTTCGTTGAGGTTTCGCAGCCCAACGATGATGAACGCGAGAACCTTCTCCGAATTGAGCAGCGATTGCAGGATGGGGTCATCTACCATTGTGGCCCCGTCGTTAAAGAGCACGATGACGGGCGTGCAGAGTTTGTCTCGGCTGGCCCTACTACCAGCATCAGGGAAGAAGGTGTCCAGGCCGAGGTCATCGAGCGCTTTGGAGTAAGGGCGGTTATCGGCAAGGGCGGCATGGGCGCGAGAACTCTTTCGGCGCTCAAGGAGTACGGCGCTGTTTATCTCCACGCCATCGGTGGCGCGGCAACCTTTCTCGCTCGTAGCGTGGAGCGGGTGGATGGGGTGGTCCATCGCGACTTCGGCGTCGCCGAGGCCATGTGGGAAATCGAGTTGAAGGATTTCGTTGCCGTGGTAACGATGGATTCGCACGGGGGCAGTCTCCACGACGAGGTTCGCGAGGCGTCGGCTTCGAGCCTGTCGGGGGTGCTGGCTTCGATGGGACAGGCGCCGGTCGATAAGCAGCAGCGCTAGCAACAGCGCCCCAGCTCAGATGGACAGTTTCAAAGACATGATGAACGACGTGGTGGAGTACGGCTCCTGCTGCGAGTGTGGCACCTGCGTCCTGGTCTGTCCCCACAACATCATCGAGTATATCGACGGCAAGCCTAAGCAGACGGCCAAGGCTTCTGCCGCCCATGACTTTTGCGGCATAAGCGAGGGCATCGGCTGTGACGTTTGCGCGCAGGTCTGTCCACGACTCGGGGACAGGGAGTTTCACCTGGAGGACAGCGTATTTGCTGAGCAGAAAGGGCAGACCTTTGACGGCGGTTTCGGCAAGTACCAGGAGATCTTCGTCGCTCGTGCGGTTGACCAGGCTGTGCTCGACATCGGCCAGGACGGTGGAGTGGTGACGACGATACTGCTGCACTGCCTTGAGCAAGGGCTCATCGACGGGGCGGTCGTGTCGGCGCCCGATCCCGAAAAACCCTGTTCGCCGAAGCCCATCTGCGCTACCACGGCCGACGAGATACGCGATGCCGCGGGCTCCTGGTACACCTACTGCCCCAACGACCTTGCGATGGAGCAGGCGGCCGAGAAGCAATGCGAAAGCGTGGCCTTCGTGGGCGTCCCCTGCCAGGTGACACCTCTTCGAAAAGCGGAGCTGTTTGATCCTGGCCTGCTTGTCAATGAGCGCAAGAAACCCAAGCATCTCGAGCGGCAGACCGCGAGTATCAAGGGACCCGCCGACCGGGTAACGCTCAGTATAGGGTTGCTCTGTTCCGAGGTGTTCAATTTCGCAGGCTTGATGGAGGACATGATACAGCGCGACCTTGGTATTCCCCTGTCGACGGTCCGCAAGTTCAACGTCAAGGGCAAGGTCCTGATCTATCCCGAAGAGGGCGAAGTCGTCGAGATTGAGTTGAAGGACGCGCAGCAACACGCTCGCGAGGCCTGTAAGCACTGCGGTGATTTCTCGGCGGAGCTCGCTGATATATCCTGTGGCGGCGTGGGCGCCATGGATTGGACGATAACCGTTGTGCGAACAGACCGAGGACGCGAGATCATGGACGGGGTGGTGGCGGCAGGCTTAATAGAAAGACGCCCGATCGAAGAGTTCGAGGGCTCGTTGAAAACCCTGCTGCGGCTTGCTCGTCGTCAGCACCAACGAGTACCGGCAGAAATAGTTCCACCTTCGGCGGTTCATCCGCCCCATTTTTTGAAGCCCGGCTGATTCTTAAGTGGCTTCGGCCCCCCCGAGCGGGGGGCAATTACCCTTGACACTCGTGGGTCTACGGCTCTATTGTCAGGGGGTTCACCCTCGACCTCAGAAAACCCAATTATTCTGCGGTCACTTTACGGTGTCCCGTTCGTACCAGGAGGTACCATGAAAATTTTTCCCCGTCTTGTCGTACTCCGTTTATCAGCGACGCTGTTCGTCCTGATCCTGGGCCTTGCGGCCAGCAGCCAAGTGGCCGATGCGGCTTGCATAGGCGCCGGCGTCGTCGACGACATCAACGATTGCGCGGCCGTCAACAAGGGTAGCAAGGATTGCCTGCTTGGTTTTTCGATTGACGGTGACGGACTGGGCAATCCGCCCATCGACCCGAAGAAGGGTGTGCCGGCCACCAAGATAGACTGCGAAGATGGGGCAGCCTGCGACCGTGATGGTCACGTCAACGGGCGCTGCACCTTTCACCTGGGAATGTGCATCAACCTGGGCAGCTGCTCGAGCTCACTCAGCACGTTGACCGTCAAGAAGCCATCAGCCAAGGACGCCACCGACGCGGTAAAAAAGGAGGCCGAATATTCACAGCGACTGCTGCTGGTGGACGGCATAGGCAGCATGCTTCCCGATTCGGCCGAGGTCTGCACCGAGTCTGACCTGGAATTCGTGGTGCACCTGAAGAGCAAGGGCGGCTTCTGCGCGAGCCCGTCGGGACTGAAATGCAGCAACGACCAGGACTGCGATGATTACTGCGTGCTCACTTACAAGAAGGGCAAGGGCAAGGTGAAGGTGCAGGTTGACGATGGTGGTTCGGCGAAGGATGCCGACGCGCTCAAGTTTACCTGCCTGCCGGGCACACCGGGATCGACCATAGGCGCCGAGGGCCTGCAGGTCGCCGACGCGGCCGACCTCATTGGCGGACCGCTTGCCATGGGTCGCACGGGCGACTGGTTGTTGCGCAACAGCGATGTGAGGGTGGTGGTGCGCGATTCGGGACGCTTGCACTCGTTCATGCTGCTCCATGGCGGGCACATCATTGACGCGGACCTCGTCAGGGACGATCCCTCCGAAGACCGAGACAACTTCCTGGGCATGCAGTCACTGATCAACCTCGAGGCTACCCAGGCCACCACCGCGGTGTCTGTACTCAACGATGGTGCTGACGGGAACCCGGCTATAATTCGCACCACCGGCCCCGATGACCTTCTCGACGTGCTCACCCCCCACCTCGCGATATTCCAGGCGGGCAGCACGCTGACCGTGGGCCCGGACACCATAGACAACGACCTGCCGCTGGCCCTGCAGACCGACTACATCCTGCGCGCCGACAGCAACTACGTACAGATAGCCACCACGGTGGAGAACCTGGGAGCCACCGACCTGAGAATTCCAATGGGCGATTATCTCAACGGAGGTGGCGCACTCGAAATGTTCGCTCCCGGGCTCGGTTACGGGGAATCCTTGTTGCGCCTCGGAGGCGATGGTAAGTCGGTCGCTCCCCAGGGCCTGGACTTTATAGCTTACCAGGGCGCGGGCGTGGGCCTGGGCGTTACTTACGGCATAGTTTTGCCGCGCTCTATCGCGACCGTCGGAATCAACAAGTACAAGGACGGCACTTTTTACACCGGCGCTTTTGTCCAGTCGGGAGTTGGCGTGTGGATTCACAGGCAGAACCTGGTGGGCTATCTCAATGGCCCCTACCTGTCCAAGCCCGAAGCGCCGTTCGAGGTGCTGGCCGGTGGTACCAACACCCTCAGGCGCTGGTTTGTCGTGGGCGAGACCGTGGCCGACGTGACGAGGGCCAGGGAAGAACTGTTCGGCAACGCGGTGGGTGCCATACAGGGAGTGATTTCTGTAAATGGAGTGCCGGTCGCCAATGCTCGCGTCGCCCTCACCAAGTTTCCAGGCAACAGGTGCGGATTTGCCGGCAGCAGCAATTGCATCAACGTTTACTCTGCCACCCTGACCGACGAGAACGGTTTTTACCGGGTCTACGTTGTGCCTGATACTTACGATGTGCAGGTACGCGTCGACGGCGTGCCCTACGAGGCCAGCGCCAGCGAACCGGCTTCCCATCCGGTTACGGTCAAAAAGAAGAAAACGGTAGTAGTCGACATCGACTTTCCCCAGTCTTCGGCCATACAGGTCAACGTGGTCGACCAGGACGGATCCCCGCTGGCGGCCAAGGTCAGCATCGTGGGGTTCGAGGCCAGCCCCGACCCGCGTAACCTCGACAGCGTTGCCGGTCTGATCGAGAACGAGGGCCGCTATTTTGGAGTGCCCTACGAGGACAAGGACGCAGAGATCTACGGGATCGTGGACGTCATGTTTGCCGATATTACCGGCACCCTGCCCACGACCGATCTTGAGCCGGGCAACTACCACGTGGTGGTTTCTCACGGTGGCGAGTACGACGTGTACGACGAGGCCGTGACCCTGGTCGCCGGCGCCACTACTGTTGTCAACGCGACCGTGAACCGCGTGGTCGACACGACTGGTTTCGTTTCAATCGACACCCACGTGCACATGCTCAACAGCGCCGACAGCGCCATGAGCCGGGAAAGGCGAATTCTCTCGATGCTGGCTGAGGGCGTGGACTTTTTCTCCAATACCGACCATGACTTCGTGCACGACCTCAGCGCCGAAGTCGCAAGCATGGGGGCTGCTGCTCTGGTGAAAACAGCACCCGGCGACGAGGTGACGACCTTCGTTTATGGTCACTTCAATACCTGGCCGCTGGTCGCCGATCCCGCCTCACCCATTGGCGGGGCTTTTGACTGGGGCAGGGACGGCACTGTACCCGGCGAGGGTTATCCTTCGGTAGGCAGCTACGACGTTTTGCCCTCGGAGATAATGGCCAACTTCAATCCCGCCACGCAGGTAATCCAGATCAACCACTTCAACAGCCAGGGTCTCGGCTATTTCAATAACCTGGGTATCGACACAGAGGCCGTGCCGCCAGTGAGTAGTTCACTGGTCTACGTTTGTACGGCCGGCTGGCGAATCGGCTTGCCATGTGAGCCCGAGATCTGCCGCGGCGGCGCCAACGACGGCCTTGATTGCATCGATGACACGGAATGTCCGGACGGTGTCTGCAACGTGCAGGGGCTCGGTCGCGATTGCCCGGCTGGCGGCGGTGTCTGCGCACCATCGCCTGACAACCTGTCCTCCTTCGTCCGCCTGGATCCGGCGGTAGCGAACCTGTACGACGACGGTTACACGGCTCTCGAGGTCTGGATCGAGGGTGGCCGCTCGCAGACCAACCTCTTTCGGCACGATAACTTGGGCGATTGGGCGGGGCTCTTGAACCAGGGCGCTTTCAAGACCGGAATTGCCGACTCGGATACCCATCACGCGGCAGTTGTACCGGCCGGTTCACCGCGCACCTTCGTTGCGTCTTCCACCGACGTGCCGGGTGATATCAGTCCTGCCGAGCTGGCGCTCAACGTGAACGCGGGTCGTGCCATGGGCTCTAACGGACTGTTCATGCTGGTAAACCTAGTAGGTGACGCGTCCGCTACGGCGGGGCATGGTCTGGCCGATTCGTTGACGGTACCTGCCACCGGCGGTAGCGGTTCGATCGAGGTGCACGTGGAAGCTCCGACCTGGGCCGAGTTTGATACCATCGATGTGTACATGAACACGGCTCCGGAATGTGAGACCGGTATCACCTTCATGGGTGTGGCCGACCGGCGGTGCGACGCGATACCGACAGCCACTTATAACGCTGGCGTGGACTTCACGGTCAACACTACTGTCGGGGTGAGCGGTTCGGGTCAGCGCCTTGAGGCTGACCTGAGCATTCCGGTCACCGTGAGCGAAGATACCTGGGTCATAGTCGTTGCCAGGGCTACCGACGGCGTGTCGAGGCCCCTGTTTCCCATGGTCCCGGTGGACCTTCAGCACACGATTTTTGTGAACGCCACCCTCGGGCAGCTCACCGATTCGGGGAGTTCGCCTCCCTGGAACCTGGGTGAAGAGGGGGTGCTGGCCACCGCGTTCAGCAACCCCTTGTTCTTTGATTTCGAGAACGACGGTTTCTGCCACGGCGGCAGCAGCTGCCCCTGATCGGGAAGATTTCTCCCGGTCGATTTCGCTCGACCGTTCGGCTTGCTAGAATGGCGGGTCCCGCAAGGGGCCCGTTTTTTCTTGCGTAGAATTGGACCTGTTGCTGTAGAATGCCAGGGGAAATGATGTTGATAAGCAGTAGAAAATTAGCCGCGTTACTGTTCTCCGTATCGCTGGCGACCGGCGCCGTGGCCACCGGGGCCCGGGCGGCGGAGCCGAAGACCTTTTTTGACTACATCGAATCTTCCTGGGCCGTGGGGCGGATTCATCTCAGCGACCCACTGATTTTCCGGGACGGCATGCTGTTGGCTTTTCCGGGGCAGATAAAAGAGCTTGTTCACTCCAGGCAGGGCAAGCCGCGCTCCATTCTGCTCGTTTTCGAGATCCGCGACGTAAACGGGTCAGTGCCCTTTGCTGCCGGAGACGAGATCTTCGGGCCGATTTCACTGCTGCCTCGCTACACTTACTGGCGTGATAACCTTCCCCATGGCCCGCACCACCAAGTGCCTGGCGGGCGACGCTACATTTTCACGGGTGGCGACATCGGCCCGGCGATGGTGGCAGCGAGGTCTTACTCTGCGGCGATGAAACTCGATATGCCGGAACGCGCGCGTTTGAAGATCTCCTCGCTGGTGGCGGCACTCGATAGCAGCCTGGCAGTGATTGCCTCGGATGCCGCCAGGGAGTTGACGTCCTACCCGGTCCTGGAACGAGACCTCGACGAAGAAAGTCAGCAAGCGCTCGGCGCGTGGTTGGATTCGGATGCCGATACCGATCGCCGCGCGAGGCTTATCAGTGCTCTGGGCGCGCGTTCGGTTAACAAGATGGCAGCGGCTCTTGAATCGCTCTCGACCAGGGATGACGACACCGGCGCGGCCTCATTGCTCGCCCTCGACGCCATGGCGAGGCCCCGGGCTACAGCGCTGCTGCTGGGCCTGCTCGACGCGAAAGCGGAGTCGGTCAGGGCTTTCGCCGCCGGGAGCCTCGGGCTGCGGGCCAGGACGGACGCCGTGGCCAGGAAAAGCGCCGTGGCGCTGCTCAGTTCCAACCAGCCGGCCGTGGTTCGCTCGTCGGCCGCCCTGGGGCTTGGTGCGGCCGGGGAAACCGGCAGCCTCGATGGTCTGCAGGCCATGCTGATGGCCGGAGACGAGGCCAGTCGTGCCGCCGCCAAGGCTCTTGCGAGCCTGGGCGGCGAAAAAGCCATTGCCGCCCTCAAGGAAGCCATTACAGGCGGACCGAACGAGGCGATGGTGGGCGGCGTGCTGGCCATCATTGAACTGGATGAGTGTTCGGACTGCATGGAGTTTCTCCTGGATCAGCATGAAAACCACCCAGAAAAGGCTATTCGTGACCTTGTCGGTGTTTTACTCGAAATTGATCAGGGGGGACATGGTCATGACAACGATCAGAGCACTTTTCACTGATTTGCAGGGAGTTCCCACGCGCGTCGTACCGCCGATGATGCTCCGTCCGGCTGCTGCAGGGCGAGGCTGCCTGTTCGCGCTGCTGGTGGCCGTGCTCTGGCTTCCAGTTCGACCCGTGAGCGCCGACGTCGCGGCAGGCGACCTGGTAGACAAGAACAACATCGAGGAGGCGATAGAGTTCCTGCACCCTGGGCTCGAGTGGTGCGTAAGGCGCGGGCTGGTGATGGAGATCGTCGAGACCGGCAACAACAGTTACCCATCGGTCTACGTTAAAGCGACGGAAAAATACCAGGCCCAGGTCGAGATGGCCGCCGATGGCCGCACCTTGATCAATTACGTCGCCGGCCAGCCCTTCCCGGTACTCGACCCCAATGATCCCGAGATAGCTCGCAAGATCATGTGGAACTACTACTACAACCCGTTTCTGACCGACGATTTTACCATCAAGTATTTTGACGCCGACACCGGGCCCATCACACCGCGAGGCATGGTGATAGAGCGACATTTTGTCATCGAACAACTGCGCAGGCTCATGTACAATGGCCGCGTTCACGTCGACCCGAAGCCCGAGTTTCTACCTAACCACGAAAAATACCGTCACCAGGAATCCCTGCACCCCATCATCGAACCATTCGACCTCAAGGGCATCGGTTCGTCGACAGCGCGTTACATGGACCCGGATCGCTCCGACGACACCTGGCTGTACATACCGCAACTGCGCAGGGTTCGGCGCTTGTCGTCTGCCCAGCGCAGCGACGCGCTGTTCGGGCAGGACATCGACATGGACAGCTACGGGGGCTACTCGGGAAACCCGGCCTGGTTTGACTGGCGATTTCTCGGCGAAAAAACGATCCTGGGTTCGGTGCACGGCAAGCGTTGGCCGGCTCACTGGTGCGAAGGCGGTGGTGACTTCGTTTTCTGTGACACCTGGGAGAAGCGTGACGTCTGGGTCATAGAGGGACGCGCTCACATGCCGACCTATGCCTACGGCAAGCGCGTGCTCTTTGTCGACAAGTTTGCGTTTTACACGCCGTCCACCGACATCTACGACAGGGGAATGCAGCTCTGGAAAATCTGGATCAACGGCATTAACGTGGGCAGGCGCCCGTTTCCCGAGGCCAAGATTTCTGTGTACGACTACGACACGGGATTCATACCGAACATCACCATGGTGGATATGCAGCTCGAGCACGCCACCAGGGCGGCACTGCCCAGCCACGAGTTTCCCGAGGAGGAAGGCTGGTACTGGAACATGGGGCCGAAGGTCGGCCTGCATCCTGATTTTTTTACCGTGGCTGAACTCATCCGCACAGGGCGCTAGAAGTATGCCTGTGACCGCTCGCAGCCGGCGGTATTCTCCGGAAGAAATGATTCGCCTCGAGCGGTTGCTCTGGGACACGGGCTACTACCACGTGGCGGGGGTGGACGAGGTCGGGGTAGGGCCGCTGGCCGGTCCCCTGGTGGCCGCCGCCGTGGTCTACCCACCGGGTAGTCAGCCGCTTGCCGTAGCCGATTCCAAGGTGTTGAGCGCCGCGCGGCGGGTGCAGCTGGATCGGCAGATACGCGCCGGCGCCGAGAGCATTGGTATCGGCCGGGTCGAAGTGGCTCGTCTCGATGAGATCGGTGTGTACAAGGCGGGACTGGAAGCAATGCGGCTTGCAGTGGAACAACTACTCCCGCTGGCCGACTACCTACTCGTGGATGCTCGCAGGATACCCGGCGTTGAGCAGGGGCAGTCGGCTTACAAGAAGGGCGATACGTTTATCTATTCGGTGGCCTCGGCCTCTATCGTAGCCAAGGTTTACCGTGACGCCCTGATGCTCGATGCCGGGAAGCGATTCCCCGGTTACGGATTTGAGCGTCACATGGGTTACGGAACCGCCGAGCACATGGCGGCGCTGGGTGAGCTGGGCCCCTGCAGCATTCATCGTCGTTCGTTCGAGCCGGTGAGAAAAGCCCTCGCTGGCATGGCTACGGTCACTGGTTCTGCGACTGTCGAGGCCGTTCGCCCGGGTCCCACTGAAGTATCCGGGCTCAACGAGGAGGCGCTGTGAAAGAAAAATACCTGCTCCCGGCTATGGCGGTCGGTGTCTTTGTGGGGACGGCCTGGGGCTGGGTAGGCGGCGAGGCTGCGCTCTCTACCGCGTGGATCGGGGATCTCTTCCTCGACCTGCTTCGGGTGCTGGTTCTACCCCTGATCTTCTGTTCGATGGTCGACGCTGTGGCCGGACTGTACCGCATGGGCAGTTTCAACCGCATCGTTGGCCTGACTTTTTCCTGGTACCTGGCGACCACCGTGATCGCGGTTACTACGGGCCTGGTTGTCGTGAGTGTCTTTGAACCCGGAGTGGGTGTCTCGTTGGGAGGCAGCTCGGCTCCGAGCGTTCCAACCACCAGTGTGCAGAATATCGTCGGCAGTCTTTTCACAGACAACCTTTTCGAAGCCGCTGTATCGTTCAAAGTTCTGCCTGTGATGCTGTTTGCGCTGGTCTTCGGCCTGGCACTGTCTTCTGCTGGAGAGCGCGCGGAACCCGTGAGGAACTTTTTCGGCGCCAGTACCGCGGCCCTGCTGCGCATGGTTCACTGGCTGATGTTCGTCGCGCCGCTGGGCATTGCCGCCCTGCTGGCCGCGCACCTGGGCAAGGCGGGTGGCGGCGCTGCTTTTTTTGCCGAGGTGGCCGCCATCGGCAAGTATTGCTTCTGCGTAGTGCTGGGACTGGGGATACACGGCTTCATCGTGTTGCCGATTCTGCTCAAGCTGCTGACCGGGAGGTCGCCGCTTCGTTATGCCTACAACCTGGGCGAAGCGCTGCTGACTGCTTTCTCAACAGCCTCGAGCTCGGCGACCCTCGCGCTGACAATGGACCTCTCCAAAAAGCGGAACAGCGTCCGTTCTGATACGGCCAGCTTCGTTCTGCCCCTGGGCGCGACCGTCAACATGGACGGAACCGCTCTCTACGAGGCAGTTGCGGTGATGTTCATCGCCCAGGCTTCGGGCATCGAGGTGTCTTTCGGGGGACAGGTGCTGATCGTTGTCACGGCGACGCTGGCATCGATCGGCGCGGCAGGCATTCCGCAGGCCGGCCTGGTAACCATGGTGCTGGTACTGGAGGCCGTGGGGCTGCCCGCGGACGGTATCTCAGCCATTCTGGCTGTTGACTGGCTGCTTGATCGATTTCGGACGACAGTCAACGTCTGGGGAGACGCCGTCGGGGCGGGGGTGGTCGATGCCCATTCAGAGGATGTTTTGCACGGTCCCGTGTAATGGGCTAGTTTCCCGGGTTGAGGTAACGAAAAGCTCCATGACACTTTACGATCATCCCGACTGCCCGTTCGCACAGAAAGTGCGGATTGTACTGGCGGAAAAAGAACTTTCCTATGACACCGAGACCGTGGACCTTGCTGCGGGTGCCCAGCGCAGCCCTGAGTTCAGGCGTTTGAACCCCTTCGGGCAGGTTCCTGTCCTGGTCGACGAGGAGGTCGTTGTTTACGAGTCGACCCTCATAAACGAGTACCTCAACGACGAGTACCCTTTTCCCAATCTCCTGCCCGAGGATTCGGCTTACAGGGCCAAGGCCCGCTTGCTTGAAGATTACGCCGACAGGGTTTTTACCCTTCCGGGTATGTCCCTGCGGCAGCAGCTCACGGTAGTGGCTGACGATCGTAATGAGCAGAAGTGCGACACTGCCCGCAACGCAATCAGGTCGGGCCTGGCCATGCTCAACGGGATGCTCAAAGACAAGGAATACATAGTCGGTGAGTTCTCGCTTGCCGACGTGTCGTTTGCGCCCCTGGTCCTGGACCTTGCTTCACTTGAAATGGAACTTGACCTCAAGCCACCGGTAGCCGAATGGATAGCCCGCCTCAAGAGCCGGCGCAGCGTAGAGTCGCTACGCCTGGTGGCCTGAATTTTCTACCCTGGTCTTGAGCACGACGTCAGGGGAGTTGGAGATCTGAATGCGTAGACCTGAGGAGCTCGGGTTCTGGGAGCGGATCTATCTTCCCGCCATCGTCCGTGGCCTGTTCGTCACCGGCAAGCGCTTCTGGCGCAACCTGCTGGGCCACGTCCTCCAGCAGATGGGTTTTGATGGCGGCTCACCCTCGGTTACAATCCAGTACCCCGATGCCCAGATGAACTACGGGGAGGGGTATCGCGGTGCCCACCGGCTCACCCTCAAGGACGACGGCGCGGTAAACTGCACGGCCTGCTTTCTCTGCGCCACCGCTTGTCCCGCTCGTTGCATCAATATCGAAGCTGGGGAGCACCCGGACAACGCCGTTGAGAAATATCCCGTGCGATACGAGATCGACACACTGCGCTGTATCTACTGCGGTTATTGCGTAGAGGCTTGTCCTTGCGATGCCATACGAATGGACACCGCCGTTCACCCGGGAGTGCCCGGTTATAGCAGGATCGATTTCATCGAAGACAAGGCCAAGCTGATGGGCCGATCCCGGGTTATTGAGAACGAGGGCCGAGCGGCCCTGATGAAAGATCACGTTGAGCAATCCGCGGGCGACCAGCCCCGCAGTGCCCCTGACTCAAGCTGAGCCCGCTTCTCGCTTTCCTACGGCCGCCTGTCAACTTTTGTCTTTTAACGGGTCAAACTACCAACTAATGCTGGTTCGAGCTAAACTGGCCGCTTGACCGAGCCGCGCCGCCGCGGCCTGGAGGAGCCGACATGGCCAGTACCTACGATGAAATCCTAGCTGACGCGCGCCGGGAAATACCGGAGATCACCGCTGATGAGGCCGAAAAACTACTGGCTGGCGCGGACGGCCACGTCGCGGTCGACGTGCGCGAAAAAGAAGAATTTCGCGAAGGGCACGTCCCCGGTGCCTTGAGCCTGCCCCGGGGATTTCTCGAAATGCAGGTCGAAACCAAGGTCGCCGACCACGACACTCCGCTGGTGGTCTACTGCCAGAGCGGGGTGCGGTCCATGCTGGCGGCTCGTCAGCTCAAGACCATGGGCTACAGCAGTGTCTGCTCAATGGCCGGGGGCTACGGGGACTGGAAGGGCGCCGGGCACGAGTGGGAGAAGGATTTCGCTTTCACGCCCGAACAACTCGAGAGGTACAGCCGCCACTTTCTCCTGCCCGAGGTCGGCGAGGAAGGGCAGGTCAAGCTGCTCAAGGCGAGGGTACTGTGCCTGGGAGCGGGTGGTCTCGGCTCGCCCGCGGCTTATTACCTCGCGGCTGCTGGCGTAGGCACCATAGGCATAGTCGACGATGATGTCGTCGACATGTCCAACCTGCAACGACAGATACTGCACACCAACGACAGGGTGGGTATGGCCAAGACCGAGTCGGCGGCTATCACGCTCACCGGCTTGAACCCGGACATCAACGTGGTGCAGCATCGCACGAGGCTCGACTCGAGCAACATCATGGATATCCTCAAGGATTACGATCTCGTGGTCGATGGCTGCGATAATTTTCCTACCCGTTACCTGGTCAATGATGCCTGCGTGATGACCGGCACACCCAACGTGCACGGCAGTATCTTCCAGTTCGAGGGACAGGCGACCGTTTTTCATCCCGGCAAGGGGCCATGCTACCGCTGCCTGTTTCCCGAGCCGCCGCCGCCGGACATGGCTCCCAGTTGCCAGGAAGCAGGAGTTCTCGGCGTGTTGCCGGGACTGGTCGGATGTATACAAGCGCTGGAGGCCATGAAGTTGATCCTGGGTGTGGGAAAGCCCCTTATCGGCAGGCTCGCCCACATAGAAACACTGGGTATGGAGATCCGCCTCATGAAGCTGCGCCGTGACCCGGCCTGCCCGATGTGCGGCGACAACCCTACGATTAGCGAGCTCATCGACTACGAGGAGTTCTGCAGCCTGGCGGGTGGAGGCGAGGCCGACAGCAGCGCTGATGCCGCCTGAAGCTGCTGAGTACGCTTCGGTGCTGCTCATGCGGCACGGCGAGACGGACTGGAATATCCAGCGGCGGATAATGGGGCAGGCCGCCATACCGCTCAATGCCAACGGCGTTGAGCAGGCTCGCGTCGCGGCCCGAGCGTTGGCGCGATTGGGAGTAGAATCCATAATCGCCAGTCCGCTTCTGCGCGCCGTACAAACCGCCGACATAGTGGCTGAAGAAAGCGGCGCACGGGTTGTGACCGACGCCCGCCTCGGCGAGGTGCAGTTCGGCCGCTGGCAGGGGATGACATTTGAGCAGATCCGCGAAGATCCCGATTACGAGGCCTTTCTCGAAGACCCGATCCGTCGCCCGACTCCTGGCGGCGAAACCATAGAGCAGGTGCAGCTGCGGGCACTTGCCGTGGTCGAAGAATTGCCTCCCGGGAGCAGAGCACTGCTCATTTCGCACGGAGACATTCTTCGTTCTACGCTCTGCCACTACCTGGGCCTCGCCCTCGAGGAATTCAGGCGTATCCGCGTGGATAATTGTGCTATCAGTTCAATCGGCAAAGGCTTTCGGGGGCCGGAGGTAAAGTTCGTGAACGTGGTCGTGGACGAGGGAAGGGCCTGGAATTCCAGCCACTGGCAGCAGGCAAGCTGAGCCGTGCGTGTGGCGCCATGGCTGTTGACACCCCAGCTTTTCAAGGGCAACCTCCGTGGTCGTGCTGTCTACAGAAGAACTCTCGGGTCTGGCGCAGGAACTGCGTGCAGATAGCCTGAAAATGATCGCCACCGCCGTTTCCGGACACCCGGGCGGCTCTCTTTCGGCAGCAGAGATACTGGCCACCCTCTATTTCAAGGAACTGGCTTTTCGCGCCCAGGAACCGTCCTGGCCGGGGCGCGACCGCTTCATCTTGTCCAAGGGGCACGCGGTGCCGGTGCTCTACGCGGCACTGTGCCGGGCCGGCTGCATAGAGGAAGAAGAACTCTCGACCCTGCGCAGTATCGACAGTCGCCTGCAGGGGCATCCTGACCACGTGCGCCTGCCCTGGATAGAGGCAGCGACCGGGTCACTCGGGCAGGGCTTGTCGGTTTCGGTCGGCATGGCTCTGGCCGAAAGACTCGACGATGAAAACAACTATCGTACGTACTGCCTGATGGGTGACGGCGAGATACAGGCAGGCCAGGTCTGGGAAGCGGCCATGTCTGCCGGAAAGTTCGGGCTGGCCAAGCTCACGGGCATAGTCGACTACAACAAAGTTCAACTCGACGGACGGGTCGCCAACATCATGGACCTCGAGCCGCTGGCTGATAAGTGGCAGGCGTTCGGTTGGCACGTGGTCGACGTGGATGGAAACGACATAGATTCGTTGCTTGCAGCTTACGACAGCGCCAGGGCGAACAACGAAAAACCCACCGTGATCATTGCCCAGACCATCAAGGGCAAGGGCGTGTCTTTCATGGAAGATACACACGCGTGGCATGGCAAGGCCCCTGACGACAATGAGCTCGAGCAAGCGCTGCTCGAGCTCGGTGTTGGCGCCGCGCAGGACAACTGAGATGGCAAAAGCTACCAGGGTTGCTTTCGGAGAAGCGTTGGCGCGCCTGGGCGCGACACACGAGAACGTGGTCGTGCTCGATGGCGATCTTTCGTGTTCGACTAACACGAGGAAGTTCTCGGAACAGTTTCCCGACCGCTTCATCCAGCTGGGTATCGCCGAGGGCAACATGGTTGGCGTTGCGGCCGGTCTGGCGATGGCCGGCAAAGTGCCTTTTGTTTCCAGTTTTGCGTGTTTTCTCGCTGGCCGCTTCGAGCAGATCCGTATGTCGGTGGGCTACAACAACGCCAACGTGTGTCTCGTGGGTACCCACGCGGGCGTGGGCACCGGCGAAGACGGTTACAGCCAGATGGGGCTCGAAGACGTGGCCCTCATGCGTTCGCTGCCCAATATGGTCGTGTTGCAACCGGCCGACGCGGTAGAAGCCGAGCGCGCGACCGAGTTCCTGGCCGATTACGTGGGGCCTGCTTACCTACGCCTCACCAGGCAGGCGCTACCAGATATCTTTGACGCGGATTACAGCTTCGAGTTTGGAAAAGGCATACGTCTGCGCGAGGGCAAGGACCTGGTGCTGGTGGCTTCGGGCGGCGTAGTCGCAAACTGCCTCGAAGCCGCGGAGCTGCTCGCTGCCGACGGCGTGGAAGCGGGGGTGGTCAACATCCACACCATAAAGCCGCTGGACGAACCGCTGCTCAGAGAAGTCGCTTCGAACAGTAGTCGGGTAATGACGGTCGAAGATCACGGCGTGATTGGCGGTCTCGGCAGCGCCGTTGTAGAGGCCCTGTCGGAAATGCCGGACGTGGTCGTACGCAGGCACGGAGTGCTGGGTTACGGTGAATCCGGTACCCAGGTCGATCTCTACGCGCGCCATATGCTCGATGCCGCCGGCATCGCAGAGGCCGCGCGGCGTTTTCTGGTTCCCGACGTCGAAGCATTGGCCACCGGCTGATCGAGCTCGCGCCGCCCCTCAAGCAGCGCCGTTGCGAACGAAGACAGCCTCGTGTAGCTCGCGTCCCTGCCTGCGGTATTTCGCTTCGTAGGC
>DBZX01000070.1:1113-6606 GCA_002311335.1 bacterium UBP10_UBA1149 | reverse complement strand
ACCGGGACGCTGCTTCAAGCCCGCTTCCAGCAATCCACCCAGTGCGCTCTCGTACGTTACTCGCACGTCGGTAACGAGCCTCAGCTCGCCACCGGCGTTGAGGCTTCGGGCGACCCCGCGGCAGAACTCGTCGGTAAACAAGCGACGCTTGTGGTGGCGCTTCTTCCACCAGGGGTCGGGGAAGTAAACATGGAAGATATCGATACTTTCGGGCGCAAGCAGACAGGAAGTAACCCAGCGTCCGTCGAGCCCGTAGAGCAGCGCGTTGGGCGGCCGATCGCCTGCCGTCTCAAACGCCTTTACGAGGCCGCCGCGAATCTCGAAGCCCGCGTACAGCGTCGAAGGATTGCGGCGCGCGGCCTCCAGGAGGAACCCGCAGGAACCGGCCCCGATCTCGAGCTCTACCCGCTCAACCGAGGGCGCTTGTTCGAGCCACCAGCTGCGTGGCAGGGGAGAGTCCGGGTCGAGAAGGGCGAAGTTCACCGTCCTAGGTCAGTGCGGTACAGCCGTCATGCGCAGGGAAACCCACAGCGTGTAAGCGGTCGCGATGATGGTCATCCATAGGCCGACCGAGATCCTCATCAGCAGCTTGTCCAGTGCCGGGTCGGTGACGGGCAGGCCTCCCTGCTCGGCCCTGACCATGCGCAGGCCCATACCGATGGCGACCCAGGTAGCCAGCATGATGACCAGGAAGGCCATCGTCAGTTTCCAGGCCAGGGCGGCGCCGAGGAGTTCGAAGTAGTTGCTCCCGAGGGTCTGCTTGTAGGAGGTCACCTGGTAGGCGCCGGTGATCAGCACGACTCCCAGCGAGCCGATCGACAGGGGCCCGTAGACCTTCAGCAACACCACGTAGCGCGATCGCCGACTCACCGCATCGGCGGCTCCTGTTGCTGCCGAGGGCAGGAGCAAGGCCATGAAAACCGAGGTCCCCAGGAAGATGAACGAGGCCAGCAGGTGAACAAAAGGCAACAGGTCAGGCATGGGCCGCGCTTGTAGCGAGCGTTGCGCGTGATTGCAACAAACGTTGTTTTTTCGCCCTCCAGCCGCTACCTATTACTTACGTGGCCAAGCCTCTCCAGACTGATGACAACAGGCTTCCTACCCTGGCCGGCACCCGGGGTGACGAGGCCGTGCTCGCTGAAACTGCAGTCCTGACGTCGCTGGACGCAGCCCTGGGCTGGGCGCGCAAATACTCGATATTTCCATACCCCTTCGCTACCGCCTGCTGCGCCATGGAGTACATGTCGCTGTCCATGGCTCCCTACGATATCGACCGCTTCGGAGCGCTGCTTCCTCGTTTTACACCGAGGCAGGCTGACCTGCTCATGGTCATCGGTACCGTTACCTGTCGCCAGGCACCGATCCTGAAGCGGGTGTACGAGCAGATGGCAGAGCCGCGCTGGGTAATGGCCTTCGGTGCCTGCGCGGCGACCGGCGGTTTCTATGACAATTATACAACCGTCCCCGGCATCGATCGCATAATACCGGTGGACGTGTACGTCCCCGGCTGTCCTCCACGGCCCGAGAGTGTCCTCGACGGCCTGATGGCGCTGCAACGAAAGATCCAGGGACAGAAACAGCGCAGCGCGTTTTCAGACGCGACCAGCTGAAGCCCACAGGCTATCCTGATGACAGAAAGCGCGAACCCCGAACGAGTGCTGCTTCACTACCTCGACCAGGAAAGTGACCTGTGCGACATAGAGAATTACGTGGCCGACGGAGGCTACGTTACTGCCAAGCGAGTGCTGGAGGAGATGAGCCCTGTCGAGGTAATTGATACCGTCAAGGAATCGGGATTGCGGGGCAGGGGTGGCGCTGGTTTCCCGACCGGTATGAAGTGGGGCTTCGTGGCCCGGGACACGGGCAAGCCGGTGTACCTTCTGTGCAACGCAGACGAAAGCGAGCCCGGCACTTTTAAAGATCGCCTGCTGATAGAGAACGATCCCCACCAGCTCATAGAAGGCATGATCCTGTCGGCCTATGCGATCGGAAGCGAGAGCGCGTTTATTTACATCCGCGGAGAGTTCCGCAAGGGCTACGATATTCTCTGTCACGCGGTGGAAGCAGCCGAGGCCCGGGGTTTTCTCGGCGAGAAAATATTCGGTACCGAACACACGGTGGGCATTGTCGTGCACCTGGGCGCCGGAGCCTACATCTGCGGCGAGGAGACCGGTCTCATTGAGTCGTTGGAAGGCAAGCGCGCGCTTCCGAGAATCAAGCCGCCTTTTCCGGCCGTGCAGGGATTGTTCGGCTGCCCGACCATCGTCAACAATGTCGAAACCCTTGCCTGCGTACGTCACGTAATGGAAAAGGGGCCCTCTTGGTTCAAGGGCATTGGCCCCGAGAAGAGCCCCGGCCCCAAGTTGTTCTGCGTCAGTGGGCACGTCAACAAGCCCGGAGTCTTCGAGCTTCCCATGGGCATTTCGTTGCGCGAACTTATCGAAGTTCACGCAGGTGGTGTGGCCAATGGTCGCGCCCTCAAGGCCGTTATCCCCGGCGGGTCTTCCGTGCCGATCCTGCGGGCCGACGAAATAGACCTCGCCATGGATTTTGACTCGGTGGCCGCGGCCGGGTCGATGCTGGGTTCGGCCGGTGTGATCGTGATGGACGAGGATACCGACATGGTGGCCACGTTGAGGGCGATAGCCCATTTTTATCACCACGAGTCGTGTGGGCAGTGCACGCCCTGCAGGGAGGGGACAGGCTGGCTTGAGACCATCCTGTTGCGTCTTGAGTCGGGCGAGGGCACCGAGGCCGATATCGACACTCTCTACTCGGTTGCGGGGGGGATGCTGGGCACAACCATTTGCGCGCTTTCAGACGCAGCGGCCATGCCGGTGCGCAGCTTCCTCGATAAGTTCCGCGACGATTTTCTGGGCAGCCTGGCGCCCGCGGAAGGCTGAAGTAGCAAGGTGGTCCGGGTAACATTCAACGGAGTCGACGTCGAGGTCGAAGCCGGTAGCAACCTCATCGATGCCGCCGAGGCGGCCGGTCACGAGATCCCGCACTACTGTTATCACCCCGGCCTGTCAGTAGCCGGTAACTGCAGGATGTGCCTCGTCGAGATCAAAGCCCTGTCCGACAAGCAGGACAAGCCGCTACCCAAGCTACAGATAGCATGTAACACGGTGGTGCAGGACGGGATGATAGCCGAGTCCGACAATGACCGCGTCGCCGAAGCCGGGCGCTCGGTGTTGGAGTTTCTGCTTATCAACCACCCTATCGATTGCCCGATCTGCGACCAGGCCGGCGAATGTAAGCTGCAGGAATATTACATGGAGTACGGCGGCTACGAGAGCCGCGTCGATCTCGATGAGAAGGTCCTCAAGGCCAAGGCCACTCCCATCGGTCCGGACGTCATGCTGGACCAGGAACGGTGCATCCTCTGTACCCGTTGCGTGCGTTTTCTTGATGAAGTTACCGGGACCCACGAACTCACGATCAACGAACGCGGCGATCACAGCGTGCTCAGCCTGACCGAGGGGGCGGTGCTGGATAATCCCTACGCGAACAACGTTGTCGATATCTGCCCGGTGGGTGCTCTCACGAGCCGGGAGTTCAGGTTCCAATCGAGGGTCTGGTACCTGTCGAGCAACGATACCATATGTCCTGGTTGCGCAACCGGTTGCAGCATCGAGGTTCACAGCCGCGGCAGCGAAATCTTCAGGGTGAAACCGCGTAATAATCCCGAGGTCAATGGTTACTGGATGTGCGATCACGGCCGCCGGGTGCCCTCGTTGTTGCAGGGGGGGAAACGACTTTCTGCCCACCTCAAACGCGAGCAGGGTCGCTTCTTGACGCGCCCTGCGAGAACCGCGGTGCAGTACGCGGCCAGCCTTTTGAAAGACGCGGGGCCGGTAGCTGTCATTGTCTCGCCGGAACTCAGCCAGGAAGAAGCCGAGTTGCTCAAACAGGTCGCCAACCTGTTGGGGAGCGAGGGCTGCCTGGTCTTTCGTTGTGAGAAACCAGCCTTCGATGACGATGAGCTGCTCATAAGCTCAGACCGCTTTCCTAACCAGCAGGGCTTACAGGTCCTCGGGATGCGCTCGGCCGACGGGCCACCGGTTGATTGTTCGCTTGCGATCGTCGCCGGGTGTGACCCGGCTGCAGCGGGCCCGCAGTGGGCCGACTGGCTTGAAGGCCTGGACGGGCTGCTGGTGCTCGATAGCCATAAGACAGAGACAGCGGCCTACGCCGACTGCTTGCTGGCCACCGCTACGCATTTTGAGAGCGGCGGCACCTTTATCAACAAGGACGGCCTGCGACAGTCCTTCGAGGCGGCCATATCGCCTCCAGGCGACGCAGTTGAGGGTCGCGTGGTGCTGGGGTGGCTGGTGGAGGAGTTGGGCTCGGCAGCTGGCGCTTCTGCGCCTCCCACGGCTCTCGAATCCAAGCTGGCCGGCGCCTGAGAGCCCTCAGGGGCGCAAAAACAAGCTGGACGGGACGCGGGCCTTGTCAATTCAGGGCAGGGCGTGTATCTTTTACACTTGGCACAAGCGGGAACTCCCCCGGTTGCGCCAATAGACCGGGCCGGGGTAACCAATCCTGCGGGTCCAACGGGAGGCCGGCTACACCAGCCGGAGAGAGACATGACAGAATCAGCAGCAGCCGAAAAGGCGCGACCGGGCCGCAATGCGGACTCCGACGACGCGTCTACCCCAACTCTGGTCGAGGAATCAAGCGGACGTCAACTGTCCGGCGCGCAGATCATCCTCGAATGCCTTCTCGCCGAGGGCGTGGACACCGTTTTTGGCTACCCTGGGGGCACCATACTGCCCACCTACGACTGCCTCTACGATTCACCGCTCAACCACATCCTGGTCCGGCATGAACAGGGCGCCGTCCACATGGCCGAAGGCTACGCACGCCTTTCGGGCAAACCGGGGGTCGTAGTCGTCACCTCGGGGCCGGGTGCCACCAACACGGTTACCGGCATAGCCGATGCCAACATGGACTCGATACCGCTGGTTGTTCTTTGCGGACAGGTCCCTACGTCGATGATCGGTAACGACGCTTTCCAGGAAGCCGACATCGTTGGAATTACGCGCCCTTGTACCAAGCACAACATCCTGGTGAAGGACGTCCGCGATCTCCCCCGGGTCATTCACGAAGCGTTTTTTATAGCGGGCTCCGGGCGGCCGGGACCTGTTCTGATCGACCTGCCCAAGGATGTCCAGACGAATATCTGCGAGTACCGTCCTGTCAAGGAACTGGCCATTCGCGGCTACCGGCCTACCGTCAAGGGAAACCGGCGGCAGGTTTCGCGCGCACTGGACATACTTGAGAAGGCCGAACGCCCCTTGCTTTACGTCGGTGGGGGGGTGCAGTGGGGTGACGCGTCCGACGAGTTGCGGCTGTTTGCAGAAAAACTGCAGGCACCGGTCACCACGACGCTGATGGGCCTGGGCACTTTTCCGGCTTCCGACCCCCTGGCCATCGGCATGCTGGGCATGCACGGTGGCTACTGGGCCAACATGGCGGTGCAGAACTGCG
>DBZX01000070.1:398-1049 GCA_002311335.1 bacterium UBP10_UBA1149 | reverse complement strand
ACATGGCGGTGCAGAACTGCGATGCCTTGTTCTGCATAGCAGCTCGCTTCGATGACAGGGTCACCGGCGACACGGAGCGCTTTGCCTGCGAGGCGCGCGGGCGCATCATCCACGCGGATATCGACCCCTCTTCTATTTCGAAGGTCATCCGCTGCGATGTGCCCATCGTGGGCGACGTAGGCAACATCCTGTCGATGTTCAACGAACAGGCCGCCGACCATCCGGGTCTTAACGGATCCAAGCGCATCGCCGCCTGGAGACAGCAGATTGCCGACTGGAAGGAAGAGCGCCCGCTGGGTTACGAGAAGACGCGGGACGGACGCATACTGCCGCTGGCGGTGTTCGAAGAGCTGCATGATCTTACCAAGGGCGACGCGATTATTTCGACCGATGTAGGGCAACACCAGATGTGGTGTGCCCAGTTGTACGGATTTGATAAACCGAGGTCTATGTTGACCTCGGGCGGCCTCGGTACGATGGGCATAGGATTGCCCGCAGCCATCGGCGCCGCCTTCGTTGAAAAAGATCGCCCGGTGGTCGTAATCAGCGGCGACGGCAGCATACAGATGAACATACAGGAATTTTCTACCGCGGTGCAGTACAAGGTGCCCGTCAAGGTAGTCGTGCTCAACAACGGCTACCTGGGCATGG
>DBZX01000070.1:0-134 GCA_002311335.1 bacterium UBP10_UBA1149 | reverse complement strand
GCCGGCATGGCCGTGGACGAGATGCTTTTCGCCTGACAGGCCGAGCTCGGTAATCCCGCGGGTTGGACTTACAGCGGTATGCCGGTTCTGAACAGCAGCCAGTGGCTGGCGATCTCTCCCACCGCGGCGCTGAG
>DBZX01000030.1:28383-43390 GCA_002311335.1 bacterium UBP10_UBA1149 | reverse complement strand
CCCCCCCCCCCGGGGCCGGCCGGGGGGGGGGGGTCTGCGCTGCCCTCTGCAGCGCCCGGCAGAGTTGGACTGGATTTCCGGCCGCGAAAAGCTGCTGACGCGCCCCTCCCTTCAGCTGTTCGGCCAGGCCGCCCGCGTCGCTTGCCAGCAGGGCCAGTCCCGAGGCCTCGGCCAAGGGCAGAAAGCCACTCTGAGACGCCCTCAGGCAGGGAGACACGGCCACGTCGCTGGCGGCCAGCAGGGTGGCCAGCTCGTCGTCATCGAGATAGTGATCGAACAGCCGACACGAAGGGCCGAGCGACGACAGCAGTCGACGTCGAGCGCGGGCGGGCAGGTAATCGCTGCCCGCAAGAATCAGTACCGCTCCCTCGTTGCCGAGACCCGAACGCGCCCAGGAAGCCAGCAACAACTCGACACCCTTGTAGCGGCGCAAATGTCCGGCGGCGAGAAAAACCACCCCACTGTTGTCGAGGCCGAGTCTTTTCCTGGCTTCGTCACGACCAGGAAAACTCAAAGAGTAATCTTCCAGCACCGGCATAGGACAGCTCCGCAAAGCAGCCCTCGGGTAGCTCCGCCCGAGCTCGCTTGCCACCCACCGGGAGTGGGCAAGCAAGCCGTCGGCCCGACCCAGAAGCAGGCGGGTGAGCGACCGGCTGCCGGGAAAATATTCGTGCGGAGTGTGATTATGGCAGATGACCAGTACGGGCGCGTCGAGGCCAGCGCCGCGACAAGAAGCCAGGACCCAGGCGAGACAGGGCGCAGTAACCGGGTGCCACCACTGCACGACCAGGACATCCGGAGCCTGTTCAACAAGCTGTCTCGCCGCCCTCCTCCATGCCACCGGGTTGAGAACGTCGAGCAAGGCCGAAGGATCTTCATCGATGAGCTGGTAGCCACGTGCGCCCGGCGGGTACGGTCGACGCCATGAGACAAGCAGCGTGTCGTGCCCGTTGTTCTCCAGCTCAAGCAACAACCCGCGACTGTGCGCCGCGATGCCACCGCGCATTGGTGGCGCGGGCCCGAGCAGCGCGATCTTCACCCCGGCACCGTAGCTCCGGCCTGCAGCCTTGAGCGCAGCAGGCGCGCAGCCTTGCTTTCGCCGGGCTCGCGCCGCACAAACTCGTCAAGCAGCTGCACAGCTTCGACCCGGCGACCGTCGTCCTCCAGCAGGCGGGCGAGTTCGAGCACACCCCAGGCACGGGCGGGGTCCTCTTCTACCGCCCGCCGCAGAGAACTCTCGGCCAGCGAGCGGGCGCCGGCCGAGCGCAGGGCCATCCCCAGCAGGGTCCAAGCGTCGGCGTAGCCCTCGTCCAGGCGCAACGCGCGAGCCGAATGGTACACGGAAGCAGGCAGGTTGCCCCTGCGAAACAGGGCCCAGGACAGGCAGCCATGCGCCCAGGCGTGGTTGGAATCCCCCTCGAGAGCGCGCCGAAACGCGACCACCGCGCTATCGAAATCTCCCTGCTGATCGAGCATCAGCCCGTACTCGACCCAGGCGCTGGCCAGCCCGGGGTCAGCCGCCACCGCCGCCGCTAGCACGGCCCGCGCGTCGCCGGTCCGTCCCTCGTCGGCAAGGCGGCGGGACAGGCCAAGGCCCGCCCTCGCGTTGCGCGGAAAGCGCCACGCCAGTTCCAGTAACTCGCCCGTGCCTGGTTCAACTCTCGGCAACTCGGCCCGGCGTGGCCTGCAACTTTCGGGATCGCCGGTCACGCGCAGATCAGACAGCGCTGGCGACGAGCCCAACAGTCCGGCCAGTCGCAGATCAACCCGCGTCCTCCTGCGTGGCTCAAGAGACAGTGCGATAGGCTGGCCATCAAGAGCCTGCCGTCTCGTGCTGTGTCCCTCTGAACTGAGCTCGAAGACCTGCCTGCTATCGCTATCCTGCAAAGGAACGATCTCTACACCACTGACAACACAGTCCTCGGGCAGTTCCAGGCTCAGCTCTACCCAGGCAGGCGAGTCCTCCCACGCAGACACTGCCCCGCGCCAGTTGAGCGAGTCGGTCTTTCCACTGGACAGCGACGGTGGGTTGGCCTTCAGCAGCAGTCGTCGCTCATCGAACAGACCTGCCACTGTCTGCCCTCCCGGGATGTTGTCACTGCCCGGTTGAAGGCCGGTTTGTTCTGCCGGATCGGGGCCGGGGTCCGGATCCAGTTCCAGGAACTTACGCCAGGACGACAGATCTTCGCCGCCCCCCGCGATCTGCCGGCCGTCCGCCTCTTCGGTCGCGTCCCCGGTGGCAAAAACAGAGTAGTCCCTGTTTTCGAGCACGCGTGTCCACTGCCGCGGAAACTCGCCGCGCGCGCGATCGGCCGCAGTCGCCTCCATGGCGATATAACTGGAGGCACTCGTGCGTCGCAGCCACGGATTTTCGCTGCCTGCAGCTACCAGTCGCCTCGGCACTACCACGTAGCCGGCTTGGTAATTCAAGGCTATCTGCTCGCGCCGCCCAGCGCTGGTCGTCGGCAGGTAGAACTCGGTCGAATCTTTCAGCCTGCGGTAGGCCTCGGCGGCATTGCGCGAAAACACCAGGGTGCAGCGCTCGGTGGCCGCGACCACCGGCTTGCCCGACAGCGCCGGCAGCAATTCGGAGAATCCCAGGGGGGCCATCACGACGCTGCGACCCCTGGCACCTGCAAGAAAGCGGTAGACCTGCTGCGCAGCTCCCCGCGGTTTATCCACCCGCGGCCAGGGGTGGGCGTGCATGTTCCTGCGCAGCCGGTCGGCCGCCACCGGTGCAGACAGCGACAAGGCCATCACCGACACCGCGACCAGCCCCGCCACACGCGCTCTCGCGCCGCCGGGCCAGCGGAGAATCTGCGCGGGTAACAGCGCCGCCAGCAGACAGACCGGCACCAACCACCCCACGCGATACAGCATCCACGGAACAAGCACTCTACCGGCGAGGGCAGACAGGCCGGGAACGAAAAGCAGCAACGCCGGCAGCAGGGAGAGAGCCAGCAAGGCCGCGAAGGCGGGTTGGTGTTTTCGCCGCCACGCCAGCCACAGCCCGGGCAGCGCAAGCAGGGCTGGCGGACCGAAAACAGCCGCCGGGTTCACCACCGTCCAGCCGCTTTCAATCCACAACAAGCGGCCGAGTCTCGCGTGGGCAGCCACCACCGGGTTGTCCGGGGCCAGCATCGAGATCCCCTGCGCCTTGAACACGGGCCCCAACGACAAGCCCTGCCACAGCGGAAAGACCAAAGGCAGGCCCAGGGCCAAAACCAGGGCCGGCAGACACGCCACCACCGCGCGGCTGCCGCCGTTGCTCCACGACGCCACGATCAGCGCCAGCACCCCGAAGCAGGTCAGCACATAGACAAGCCCGTGCACGCAGGCCGTCGCCAGGGCACAGGCAAACAAAAGTAGCGCGGCCAGGCTCGAGGGTCGGCGCAGGTATATCCAGCTCAGCGCCAGGGTAGCGGGCGCAAGCGCCAGGCCGGCTACGAACTTGTCCTGGTACAAGCGCTTGAAAAACGGCAGCGCCTCGGTTCCGTAGAGCCACACCGGCACCAGCAGCAAGGCCAGCGGCAATTCAACGCGCCTGCCGAACAGGGCAGTGGCGAGGCAGGCCACGCCCGAAACCGCCATCACGCAACAGCAGACCGCCAGCGGGCCAGCCTGAAGCGCAACCGGGTCGCCGCCGGTCACGCCCGCTACCAGCGCCTGTACGGCCAGCCATGCGTTCCAGGTAAACCTGGGGTGGACAAAACCCGAATCAAAAAACGGCTCGGCGAAGCCCCCCGCACCCGACAACCACGACCGCAGGCGAGCTATATCCCACCAGTCGTCTACCGTGGCCCCGGCGTGAGCCAGCACGACCGGCAACAGTGCCAGCACGGCCAGCCCCGCGGCCAGCCACGCACGGCGCATGGCCGCGCGCTCACCGTCACCCAACTCCAGCCACGCCCCGCGACCGCGCAGCAGCCCGCCAATGGAAACCGGCAGCAACAACAGCGCCAGCAACAACGGCGCGAGCTGCCAGGACAAGCCCAGCAGCGGAACCGGCAGGTTCCCTGCGGCGAGCAGCAACAAGCTCAGCGCCACTTCCAGGCACAAACGGCCGGGCCCGGCCATCAGCAGCGCCAACTCCGGCGCGTCACCGGCGACCCGGTTTCCCGCCATACCCAGCCCCCTCAGGGCTTCGAGGGCCGATGCCCCGGGCAACCACAGCAGCAGCACGAGCAGCAACCAGGGCGGCAACAACGGCCACCAACCCAGCGCCCCGGCCAGCGCCAGCAGCAGCAGCCCTTTACTGGTAGCGCGCCTGGCCACGCCTCAGTTCATGTACCCGAGGTCGCGCAGTCGGTCCATGATCTCTTCTTCCTCGTCTTCGTTGAAAGGCTTCGCGCCGTCGGGTGACTGCGCCGAGCTGGCACCGCCCAGGTTCGGGGGGTTTGCCGCAAGCCAGTCGGGGGTGAACAGCGACTCGAGCACGCGCCCGTCGAGATCCCCCGGCAGCTGGCGGCCGAGCATGTGCATGAGCGTCGGCGCGAGGTCCACTACCCCACCGCCGGCGAACGCCTGCCCACGCTCTACGCCGGGCCCGTGGGCCACCAGCAGACCCTGCTCGCGGTGCATACCCGAGTAGCGGTAAGTACGATCCCAGACCCTGCTCGAGCCAAAATCGGAAAGCCCGAAAAATATGTCGGCCGGGTCCTCGGGCAGCAGGAGAAGGTCGGGCGCCTCTTCGAATCTCTCGCCGTGATAAACGTCCTCGCGTCGCAGGCAGCGCTTGACCAACGGGCGTCCCAGTTCAGGATCGACGTAAGCGAGCAATGCGTGTTCAAGTTCGTCGCGTAATTTTTCGTACTCGGCTCCGGGCTCCACGCAGCCCTGGGGCTCGCGGCCCTTGAGGTTAACGAACAGCGAGCCGTAGTGTCGGCCAAAAGAGTACGCGCGCGAACGACTCCAGTCGACGTTGAGAAACGAAAGGAAAAACCGTTTCAACAGTCCGTCGAAGGAGTACACGTTCTTGTACTCGGCGTGGCGTGCCAGGCCCAGGCGGTCGACCAGCTTGTGGACGTTGCGCAGTGTAAACCCGCGCCGAAAAACAAAGGCCTTGAACCTGGTGGCGATGTCGTCCGAAAGCTGGATGAATCCCAGCTTGAGCAGAAGATTGTTGAGCACCACGAAGCGCGACGCCCGGCCCATGCCGTGGTCTGACATGACCAGGACCCTGGCCTTCTCGCCCGCCTTGTCCACGAGCCGTCCGATGTCGGCATCGAGCCGGGAAAAGTAACGCAGCACGGGCTCCGACCAGTCGCCCTCGCTGCCTTCCCTCCAAGGGTGCCCGTCGTCGAGAAAATGGTAGACCTGGTGAAGGATCCTGTCGGTGTCGAAGTAGACGCCCATGAAGAGGTCCCAGTCTTCGCGCTCCATCAAGTGAAGATTGCTGCGGGTAAGCATTTCAAGCAGTTCGTCCGAAGCGCGAAAGAAGGCCTTCGACCGGCCCGCCGACCAGGTCTCTGAAGGGTAGATGCGGTAGTTGCCGACCACTTCATCGAGTTCGTCGGCCAGCTCGCGGGGCCAGGTGTAATCGCGGGCAAAGTACGGCGTCATCCAACCGCTCACCATCACGCCGTTCACTTCTTCCACCGGGTAAGACACCGGCAGGTTGACCACGCAAACCCTGTCGCCCCTTTCCGAGAGCATGCGCCACAGGGTTTTGCCGCTGCGCATGGTCGTGTTGACGGGCGGAAACACGTAGTCGTCGGCGCGACGGTAGAGGAAATCGTAGATGCCCGTGTTGCCGGGATTCCGGCCGGTAGAAAACGTGGTCCACGACGGCCCGGAGGTAGGCGGCATGGTCGAATCCAGCGGCCCGGCTGTTCCCTCGCGGATGAGCCGCGCGAGATTGGGCATGATTCCCTGCTCTACCCAGCGGCTGACGAGATCCCAGGGAACCCCGTCCAGACCAATTACGAGCACCCGGACACCCACGGCGGCAAATACTAGGCGGCCCCAGTTATCTTCTCAACAACCCTGTCACCGGATTCGTCGGTGCGGCGGTCGCTGAGCTTGTCTTTGCCTTTGCCCGCGGACGACACACTCCGCAGCAGGCGTCTCAACAGCCAGCGCGGCGCGCGGTAAGCGATCTGGGCCGGCCCCAGCGAGGCGAGATAGCTTTCAAGCAGGTGCACGATCGCAGCCGGCTCGGAAAACAAGCCCACCCGTAATACCGGTTCGGCGCCCGCGTCGCCCGCCCTCACCGGGCTCGCACACCAGGCCAGCAATGGCGCCGCGACAGCCGACACCGTCCAGGCCTCGCGCGCCTCGCGGGTACAGGCCAACGAAGCAGCCGCCAGGCGCGCAGGGTCATCGACCAGCGCCAGCAACGACTCGGCCAGGCCCTCGGCGCTGCGCCCGGTGATGGCAAAGGACAGCCCCCGCTGCACGAGATCGCGGCCAGCGGGGCTGCGATAGGTCGTCAACACCGGCACGCCGTGGGCCATCCACTGCACTACCCTGTTTTCTGCTCCTAGTTGCCGCTCGTAGAGATCTTTTTCGACGACGAGCCCAACGTCGGACCGCCGGTAAACCTCGGCGAGAACCGAGTCTTCGACGCGGCCGAGCAGGTGATATCTGTCGCGCTGTCGGCTACCCTCGACGAGGTCAAGAAAACGCCGCCAGGTTACATTGTCGTGGCCTTCTACCTCGCCGCCGGTTACGAGCAGGTGCAGCGAGGGGTTCTCGGCCATGGCCGAATCAACGCCGTCAAACAGCAGGTCTACGTCACACCAGGTATTGAAACTGCCGGCCCACGCCGCCACGAAGACGTCGTCGGGCAGCTCGCCCAGTATTCCGCTATCGGCTTCGTCGCCGCGCTCGTCGGGGGGCACTGCCGCGCAGCGAACGACTTCTACCAGGCGCTCGCCGGCTGTGGCAGAAGACAGCCTGCCCGCCAGGCCCAGCTGGCCAACCAGCGAGTCGGCCTGGGCCTGTGAAACAGCCGAAAACCTGTCGGCCCCGGCCAGTACCGGCCCCAGCAGGCTCCAGAAGTGCAGCAGGCAACTATCGTCACCAAGCAACGCGGCCTTGGCCTGGGCTTCGGCCATCAGGTCTCCCATCAGGTCTGCCCAGGTGGGCAATCCCAGCTCCAGGCGCAGGGCCAGCGAGCTGCCGTAGGCCGTGCATCCAACCAGCGCGCTGGCCCCGAAATCTTGAGCGACAGTGGCCAGGGAACCCGGTACGAAATCGGGCTCCGGGGCCGCCAGTGCGAGCACGCCTGGGGCGATCGTCTGGGCGTCTGCAAGTGAAGCCCCGGCCACGGCCGCGTGGTCGAGATACAGGAGCAGCACGTCGTGGCCCGCCTCTGCCAGCGCCCCGGCAAAGTGCCCGCTGCGCAGACCCGGGCCGCAGTGAGAACTACCGGCCACCAGCGAGGGCAGGCCTATCCCCACGAGGCAGATCCTGCTCATCGGCCGTGACTCCCGGGACCCTTGAAACTCGGCCGAGCGGCGGCAGTAAAAATGTGCGAAGGCGTCCCTGCAGCGGCCTTCTGCCGCCCGGCGGATACATCGCCGCGCAGGTAGGCCAGCCAGGCTCCCAGTGCAGACAGCAGTTGTTCGCGACTGCGCAGCGAGGCCAGCCACTTGAGCTCCGCGGCAATGAAACGAAGGCGCCGCCCCCTGCCGAGCAGGTGGAGAAGCGCAAACCTGACTCGCCCGCGATGGTAGCGATCGAGATACAAACGGCTGCCGACGCCCGAACTGGCAGCCTCTTCGTGCAGTCCCTCGCTCGCAGGCACGTAGACCACGCGGTAGCCCTGCGCACGAGCACGCACGCAGTAGTCAACTTCTTCAAAGTAAACAGGGTGATAGCCTTCGTCCATCGGCCCCAGCTGCGACCACGCATCTACGCTGAGAGCACACAGTGCCCCGGTGACGTAGTCGACGTCCCTCGCTTGGAGCTGACCAGCTTCGTCGGCGCCGCGACCGCGGCCCATGTGATCGGTGAGCCCGTTGACGTGGATCACTCCGCCGGCGTGTTGAATCAGCAGCCCCCGGGCGTCGAGCAGCGTCGCACCAGCCACGGCCACCCGCTCTCCGGGCTCCAACAGCGCCGCAACAAGTGGGGCCAGCCAGCCGGGCCTTACCACGCAGTCCTGGTTGACCAACGCCACCACCCGGGGCCCGCGCCCGTTGCGGCCGAGCAGCCAGCTCATGGCCAGGTTCACTCCGCCCGCGAAACCAAGGTTGTGGCCACTTCCCAGCACCGTGACAGGAGAAAAACGAGCCGCGACTTCTGCAACTTCGTCGGCCAGGCCGCCGTTGTCCACCACTATGATTTCCGCTGACCGATCCGTGTCGGCCCTTAGCGCCTGCACACAATCGAACAGGTCCGTACCGGCACGGTAGGCCACCACGATCACCGCGACATCAGCTCCGGCGAAACCAACGCCGGCCTCCTGGACCGCGCTCACGCGATAACTTCCCCGCCGCCCCGCTCGAGCTGCGCTTGGTATGCTGCGAGCACCGCGCCCACCTCGCCAACGGCCGCCACCCTGCCCTCGTGCAGCCACAGAGCGGTGTCGGCCTGCGACCTTACCAGTTCGAGATCGTGGCTCACCAGCACCACGGCCGTACCCTGCTCGCGCAGGCGGTCGATGCGATCGCTGCAGCGCAGCCTGAAGTTAGCGTCTCCAACGGCCAGCGCTTCGTCGACGAGCAGCAGCGCGGGAGGAACGGCGGTGGCCACAGAGAAGCCGAGGCGCGCTACCATGCCCGACGAATAGTTCTTGACCGCCGTGTCCATCGAATTCTGGAGCCCGGCAAAATCGACCATGGCGTCGAACAGTCCGGCGACCCGGCGGCGGTCGAGACCGAGCATGGCACCATATAGAAAAACGTTCTCGCGACCCGTGAGTTCGACGTCGAATCCCGCCCCCATTTCTACCAGCGGAGCTATGGCACCCGCCACCGATACACGGCCTTCGCTGGGCGGAACTATACCCGCGAGCACGCGCAGGAAAGTCGTCTTGCCGGCACCGTTATCGCCCACGACCCCGAGCAGCTCTCCTGTCTGCAGGGAAACCGTTATACCCGACAAGGCTTCGAACCAGCTCACGCGGCCCACGTGTCGGCGCCCGAGGAGCAGGTACTCGCGCAGGGACCGCACGCGGTGTGTTTCGGAGCGCAGGCGTACCCCCAGTTCTTCAACCTCCACTACACCGCGCTGCTTAGCCTTCGCGGCGGCCGCTGCAGCCACTAGAGCCACGCGTAGAACCGCCTCTCAAGCCTGTGAAACAACAGCCAGCCGATGGCGAGCACCGAGAACGAAAACGCCACGCACAACAGCGGCGCGCCGGCGGGAACAGCAGAACCGTAAAGCGCTCCGCGCATGAGCAGCAGTATCCAGGCGAAGGGGTTAATGGCCGGCAACCACGACAAGTGTTCGGGCAACACGGATACCGGGTAAACAATGGGCGTAGCGTAGAACCAGAGCAGCAGGATACCCTCAAAAAAGTATCGCACGTCCTGGAAGAACAGGTTCACCGCCGCCAGCAGCAACGACACCCCGCCCGTGAAGGCGAGCAGGCAGCCAAGCGCCAGTGCCAGCAGCCAGAAGGACGGGAGCGCCTGTGCGCCCGTCGCCAGGGCCACCAGCGGCAGCACCAAAAGGGACAGCAGCAGATTAACGAAGTTGGCTGCCACCACCGATGCCGGAAACACCACCGTGGGTACGTAGACTTTGCGCAGCACCGGCGAGGCGGCCAGGAGGCTGTCGGCGGCCTGTATGCTGGCCAGCGAAAAAAAACCCCAGGGCAGGACCCCCGTTATTACGTAAAACGCGTAGTGGTCCACTCCGGCGAACACTTGTGAAAAAACCAGGCTGAGAATCACCATCGTCCCCAGCGGGTAGAAAAGGGTCCAGGCAAAGCCGAGTACCGAGCGGCGATAACGAACAGAAAGCGCTCTCGCGGCCAGCAACCACAAGCAGTCACTGAAGCGGGCCAGGCGGGCCAACGATGTCCCGCGCTGCATGGGAGCGCTGTACTCCGGTGAGACTCTCAACGTGGGACGCGCGCCGCCTCTCCGGCCTGCCCTGATGCCTGTGGCCTGGCTATCACCGTGCGAAGGGCGAGCGCCAGCTGCCGGCGGTCCATGCCAGCGCCCTTGCGCCAGCCCCGTACCGGCATCAGCCAGCGCAGCAGCAACTTGGCCACCAGCGCAGACGCTATGCAGCCGCGATAGCCGAGCAAGCCGAACCGGCCCCAGCGACGACGTACGAAACGCAGCTGGCCCAGGTAGAACTCGGCCACAGGCCAGTCGCCGCTTATCGCGGCACTGACGCCGCCCGGATCAAATACCCTGGTGCCACCCCATACCGCGACCCTGTGTCCCTGCCGGGCCAACCGCCAGCACAGGTCTTCGTCTTCTTCGTAAAAGAAATAGTGCTCATCAAACCCACAGGCCCCCTCGAAGGCCCTGCGTCGCATCAACATGGTTGAAGCGCTGATCCAGTCGACCTCGGTCAAATGGCGCCCCTGGGCCTGCCACTCCCTGGACAACACAGCGATGCCACCGAGGCCGATGAGCGACGCTGCGTGGTTCCACGGGTTGAGAAACTTCATGCCCGGAAACCTGGGTCGGCCTTCGAGGCCGATGACCAGCGGCGCGACAGCAGCCAGACCGGGGTTGCGCTCGAGTACGGCCAGCAGTGCTGGCACGCTGCGGGGTGTGAGTTTTACCTCGCTGTTGAGAAACAGCAGGTACTCTCCGGCGGCGGCAAAAGCACCCTGGTTGGCTGCCACAGCGAAACCCCGGTTCTCTCGGTTGGATATGACGCGCAGGCGACCGCCGGATCGGATACCCGGACGGCCGTTGCCCTGGGATCCGTTGTCGACAACCACCACCTCGCAGGCGAGGTCGCCCAACGCCTCATCGACCCGGCGCAGGCAGCTGTGCAGGTAATCGGGGGTGTTGTGGTGCACGACCACGACTGTGACCCGTGGCTTGCCCGCCACGGGCGCGTACTGGCTATTTGTTGGTTCGGCCGCTGTCGACACCGTCGAAGAAAACCCGTCCGCCCCGGCCAGGCGACTCGCGCCACGATGTGGCGACAAAGCCGATGGTCCAGGCGGCAATACCACATATGTACAGCGGACCGGCTATAAGAAAAAGCGGCAATTCCGATCGGCGATAGCGCAGGAACCAGGCCAGGCCCCGGCCGACCCTGCCGGGGAACAGCAACAGGCCAAGCAGCGGATTGCGGGCAAAACGGCTGCCCGGCATATCGGCCGAAAGTCTCGCGCGCGCCGAGCCGGCGCCGAGCAGCCACTGGTGCCGCAGCGCACGGGTCAGGCCCGCGGGATGACGATGGCGGGCCCGCGCGCTGGGCACCAGGCGCGCGCGGCCACCCGCTGCTCGCAATGAATGCAGCAACGCCGTGTCCTCGCCCGGCCAGGCGTCTGGAAACCCCCCTGCCCGGTCGAATGCGTCGGCCCGACACAACAGAGCCGCGGAGGCGAGCGGCCCGCGCTCGCTCACCGGGGCACCACGGTCAAGCTCCTTGAACTCCAGGCTGTGGCGCAACCAGCTCACGAGACCGGGATTATCCCTGTCGATGCCAGCACCAGCCGCCACGAGGTCTTGCCCCTGCATGGCTATTTGCAACTCGCTCAAAGCGCCGCTCTCGAGAGTGCAGTCAGCGTCTACGAACAGCAGTTGATCTACATCGCCAGCCATTCCCCTTCCGAGATTGCGAGCAGTACCGGCGAACAGGCGCTCGGCCACTTCGACCACTTCGACTCCCGCGATAGATCGCGCCCTGTAAGCGGTGTCGTCTCCAGGCGAAACGACGACGATCACGCGTCGCGGTGATAGTGGTTGCTGGGAGAGCAACGAGCGCAGGGTAGAAACAATGGTGCCGGCATTGCGCCAGGCCGGCACGATCGCAACGCAGTTGACAAGCGGCGCGCTGGTAACGGTGTCGTCGCTGGTCAGGCCGTCGGACCTTCGTCCTGCGTAACCCTCAGGACCTCGGCCACGCTGGTGACCCCGTTCTTGACCGTCCGCCAGCCGTCCTCCCTCAGCGTCCTCATGCCCGACTTGACGGCCTTGGCCTTGATGTCGCCCGCCGAAGCGCGCGAGAGTATCTGTGCGCGCGTCGAGTCGTCCACCTGTAGTAGTTCGTAAATCCCGCATCGGCCACGAAAACCGGTCCCCGAGCACGCGGGGCAACCATCAGAGTCATAAACCGTGGACGCCGAGTCTTCCACCTTGGACAACTCGCCGGCCAGTTCCGAGCCGGCCTTGACCGGCTGCTTGCATTCCGGACACAATCTTCGCACCAGGCGTTGGGCCATCACCCCAATCAACGAAGAGGCCAGCAGGTAGTCCTCCACCCCCATCTCCAGCAGCCGCGAAATGGCTCCCGCAGCGTCGTTGGTGTGCAGGGTCGAGAACACGAGGTGCCCAGTGAGGGCAGCCTGTATGGCGATCTCGGCGGTCTCGGCGTCGCGAATCTCACCGACCATGATCACGTCGGGGTCCTGGCGGACTATCGAACGCAAGCCGTTCGCGAAAGTCAGGCCTATCTGCGACTTCACGTGTATCTGGTTAATACCGGCGAGCTGGTATTCGACCGGGTCCTCGATGGTTATGATCTTCTTCTCCGACGAATTGATCTTGTCCAGGGCCGCGTACAACGTGGTCGTCTTACCGGAGCCGGTGGGTCCGGTCACCAGCACGAGCCCGTGCGGCTGGATGATCATCCCGGTATATTCATCCAGCGTAGACTGGGGCAGCCCGAGGCCCGTGAGGTCCACCGATATACTGGAGCGGTCCAGGATCCTCATGACCACGCTTTCGCCGTAAAGCGTGGGCAGGCTCGACACCCTGAGGTCGATCTCACGGCCGACCAGCCGCAGCTTGATACGACCATCCTGGGGCAAGCGACGCTCGGCGATGTTCAGTTTCGCCATGAGCTTGATCCTCGAGATTATGGCAGCCGCCTGGCTGCGCGGCGGCGAATCTATGTCGTGCAGCACCCCGTCCACGCGGTACCTTATACGCAACTCGTTCTCGAAGGGCTCAACGTGAATATCCGACGCGCGTTGTTCGACCGCGCGCGACAACACCTGGTTGACCAGCCTGATGACCGGGGCTTCGCTGGCCATGTCACGCAGGTGTTCGACCGACTCCTCGTCCTCGTTGACAAACTCGATCCCCTCTCCTTCGGTGTCGGTGCTCTCGAGAGTGCCAAACATGGTGTTGAACTTTTCCTGCAGGTCGCGCGACCGGACCAGCACCGGGTTCACCCGCAAGCCGCTCACCTGTTGAACAGCTTCGATCACCGCCCGGTCCCCGGTGTCGGCCATGGCCAGGGTAAGGCTACCGTTCTCGACCCGCATGGGAAGGATACGAGCACCGCGCATGAATTCGAGCGATACGCCCGGGACTTCGGCAGGAGAGTCGGGGATCGCGTCGGCCTCGACCAGCTCCACTCCGTGGTAAGCCGAGAGTATGGGGAGCAGGTCTTCCTCCGACAGGAAACCCAGGTCTACCAGCATGCGTTCAATGCGCTCGCCCTTCTCCAGCGAAACGCGCCTCACGTTGCGGAATTCTTCGGGGCTGACTTTGCCCGATTTGAGCAGGGCGTCCTCGAGACCGGGCTGGCCCGTTCTTTCGCCAGCCGCGCTTTCTACGCCAATTTTCTCTTCGACTGTGCTTTCCACGACTACTCGGACTCCCGGTGTATACAGCGATCCAGCCTCGCGGCCAGCTTTGATTTCAGGCGATCGTCTATCCTGCCTATGAACACGGCCTCGGTAGACGCGACCGCCTCCCCTAATTGTAACCAGTTAAGCTCCGTTCGCCCACACGTAAAATTAAAGAGGCACGCCCATTCGTACCCGAAAAACCTGACGAACCCCTTGGCACGGTACACAGCGCCCGGCAGACGGGCCAGGACTTTTTCGAAAGAACGCCTGTCCAGGGGCCGTTTTGTGCTCCAGCTGAAGGTAGATATGCCATCTGCGTCGCCCCTGCTCTCGTTTTTGCCGGGGCCAACAGCAGCCTCGCGGCGACGTTTAACCGCCACCCCGAAGAGCAGATCACTGTCCACCGCGCCCTGTTCACAGTCCATTATCAGCGCCCGCGGGTTGCTCCAGGCCAGTTTTCGCCGCAACCAGGCCAGCCTCGCCCGGCTCACGAGGTCAGTCTTGTTGACGACCAGGAAGTCAGCACCCTTCACCTGCCGGTCAACCACCCTGCTGCGCCTGCGCGACCGGGCCAGGGCGGCCGCGTCGACCACGGTGATCACCGCGTCGATGCCCATACCGCAAGCCGTGACCCTGTCGACCACCGGGCCGGGGTCTGCAACACCAGTGGTCTCGATGATGATCAGCGACGGATCTACGGTTTCAACGACTTCGCGCATGGCGAGGTCGAAACGAAAGTCGTCGATCGTGCAGCACACGCAACCACTGTTGAGCTCGACCATGGCCTCGACGTGTTCGAGACCCGAGACCACGCGACCATCGATGCCGATGTCGCCGAGCTCGTTCATCACGACGGCGACCTTCTCACCCTCGAGACCGTTGGCGAGCACGTGCCTGAGCAACGAGGTCTTGCCGGCCCCTAGAAACCCGGTGACCACGTCTACGGCAACACGCTTCACCCCGCGACTACTCTACCGAGCGTCCGTACCTGTCATCGAGGCGGACAACGTCGTCAAGAAAAGGAGTCGAGACCTCCATCAGGTCGACCTCCTGTCTCGCTTCGAAACGGTGACGCAAGCCCGGGCTGATGTGAAAGACCTCGCCCGCGACGAGCTCGATCACCGAGGGCGGGGAATCATCGTCGCTCACGTGGAGATGAAGCGTGCCGCTGACCACGTATATCGTCTCTTCTTTTTTATCGTGGTACTGGTAGCTGAGCGCTTGGCCCGCGTTGATGTGCAGCAGCTTGCCGACGTAGTCGCCGGTGTGAGCCCATATGATTTCATGGCCCCAGGGTTTCTCCACCCTCGTCGTCACGGCGGCCTTGTGATCGTTACCCAT
>DBZX01000030.1:28009-28327 GCA_002311335.1 bacterium UBP10_UBA1149 | reverse complement strand
GGCGGCCTTGTGATCGTTACCCATAGTTTTCAATCCTCTTCAGCCACGGTGGTCCCACTCTCTAATCGTGACGCGTACATGCGCTCGTAGTAGCCGCGGTACTCGCCGCTGCGGACGTTATCCAGCCAGGCACTGTTAGCCTGGTACCACTCGATGGTAGCAGACAAGCCGTCGTCAAAGGCGATGTCGGCCTTCCACCCCAACTCGTTCTGCAAACGCGAAGGGTCGAGCGCGTAGCGCCTGTCGTGCCCCGGCCTGTCGTCAACCTGGCGCATGAGACTCTCGGGCTTGCCCAGGGCCGCCAGTATGCGCGAACAT
>DBZX01000030.1:20327-27986 GCA_002311335.1 bacterium UBP10_UBA1149 | reverse complement strand
CCTCGCGATTGGTGAGTTCGCCTACCGCCGATACGTTGTAGACCCTGCCGCTTTGTCCCTTTTCGAGTACCAGCCTCAGCGCGTCGCAGTGATCGTCCACGTGTATCCAGTCGCGCACGTTGAGCCCGTCTCCGTATATGGGGAGGATTTCGTCGGCCATGGCGTTGGCGATCAGCAAGGGGATGAGTTTTTCGGGAAACTGTCTCGGCCCGTAGTTGTTGCCGCAGCGGGTTATCACGGCGTCGAGCCCGTAGGTGCGCGCCGAGGCGCCGATGAGCATGTCGGCCGATGCCTTGGATGCCGCGTAGGGGCTGGAAGGATCAAGTGGCCAGTCCTCGTCAAAAAGCCCGTCCTCGCCGAGACTGCCGTACACCTCGTCGGTAGAAACCTGTAACAAGCGCAGGCCGGCGCCGACCGCGGCCTGTATGAGCACCATGGTTCCGAGCACGTTGCTTTCTATGAACACCGCCGGGTTTTCTATACTTCGATCCACGTGGGTCTCTGCCGCGAAGTTGACGATCGCGTCGCAGCCCTGCAGGGCGGCCTTCACGACGGCTGGATCGCAAATGGAGCCGTGCACGAAGCTGAACCCGTCCGACGCATCGAGACCAGCCAGGTTTTCCATGTTGCCGGCGTAAGTGAGCGAGTCGAGAACCACCACCTCGTGACCGCCGGCCGCCAGCAGCCTGCGCACGAAGTTCGAGCCTATGAAGCCCGCCGCGCCTGCGACCAGGATTTTCACCAGGAAGATCTCCAGCCTTTATCCTCGCGACCGGCGAGGTAACCGAGCAGGGCCTGGTCACGTTGCGTGGCTGACGACCCCAGGTCGACGAGTCCCGACAACTCTATCAGCAGTTTGAACTCGAGCTCGTCCGGGTTGATGGTACTCGACACGCCGACGTCCACGGCCCAGCAGTCGCAGTCCCCGCCGAAGCGCAGCGACAGGCCCTTTTCCAGGAACTTGTGACTGACAAAATCGTAGTCCAATTTAACCGCCAGTGTCGTCCGCTCAGACAATCCCAGTGAAGCACGCGTCCTGAGAGAATCCGCCAGCCCGTCCCTCACGAAATGATACGCCGCCAGTATACGGCCCTGTCTGCCACCGAGTGCCGCGAGAGGTGAGCTGCTGTAATCCACCGCTGCTACCGCGCCGGTGAGAACGTTACGACCGGTATTATACGACGCCAGACCACTGAAGGACAGGGACGAAGAGGGATCGACGGCCACGGCGAAGTCGAGATCCGAAAAATGGTTGCCCAGCACCTTTTCGTCCAGCCTGTAGCTTTGAGTAAGCGCCAGCATGGCCCGTTCCACCGGCAGGTCACCGGGGCCAGCAGCCCGAAGAAACCGCGACTCAAGGCCCAGGGTCGCCACCCGCTTGCCCTCGATGCGATCGACGTCGTCCCACAGTGGCAACTCGCCGTGGCTGCCACTGGTCCACGCCAGTCGCGCCACCGGTTCGAGCGTGTGGCGCATCAATCCGCCCTGCAGGCTGTAGTCGCGAACGAGCACCGCCCTGGCATCGACTCCAGCTTCGCCCAGCCCGCGAATGGCCTGGGCCGAGAGCCTGCGCGCGGGCTGCTCTACGCCGTCACGCCAGGTGCTGCGGTCGTCAAAACTATAGCCGGTAAGCCGCCCCTTCATCCACGACGAAACCTCGACCGCACCGCCCGTAAGCAGGGGTATTTCGAGCCCGGCGACGGTATCGAGTCGCTGGCCGTCCGCCCCCTGTCGCCGCCTGAAGTAGTCGGCTGTGGCCGAGAACGAGTACGAGCCGTTGCCCGCGCCTCCGTCTTCCCGCAGCCAGGCGCCGATCGGCCGCTGGGCCGTGAACCTGCGACTACCGCCCGGACCGTAGAAATCACGGTAGAGCGAACTGCTCAGCCCGTAGCTCCGATAACCAGTCGAGCCCATGACACCGGCCGTCGAATCGGCGTAACGGCGGCTGTCACGCAACTGCTGTGTGAGGTCGGTTCTGCCGCCGGGACTGACCTCCCTGAAATAGAGATCGTCGCTGACAGCCATGTAGTCGGCATACAGCAACAAGCCCGAGTCCAGGCCCTGGCGATGCTTGCCCTGTATGCTGCCGCGATCATTCGGTATCTGCCGGTTACTGAGCTCGGGCGAGACGATTTCGGATTCCTGGTCACCGCGAACGCTCTCGTTGAAGTACTCAACGCTCAGAACGCCGGTAGTTTTTCGGGATGGGCGATAGCGGTACTCGCCGGTGCCACCGATCCTGGCCGACGTCTCAATGTCTACACTGAAGGTCGCGTCGCGATGCTTGTCGATGGCCCAGAAGAAAGGCTGCGAATACAGGAAGCCGCGATCATTCGAAGTACCTATGCGGGGGAACAGCAGGCCGGATTCGCGGCCGAGCTTGCTCGGCAGGGCCACGTAGGGCAGGTAAAGAACCGGAACTCCCCGCACGCGGAACGATGCGTTGTTGACCCTGGCGTAGCCGTCGAGATCAACGTCGATCTCCGACCCCGATATAGACCAGTCGGGCGAGGCACCTTCCTGCCGTTCGCAGGTGCTGTAGTAGCCTCGTTTTACGCGGAAGCCGCGATCCGAGGTCTTCTCGATCCGGTCGCCACCGAACCACGCCGAGTTGTCCTTCAACCAGGCCTCGACGTCTTCGAACGAACCGGTTTCATCGTCGAGCAGAAGCCTCACGCTGGATGCACGAAATTCCATGTCGGGGCTGCTCAGGCTGAGTCCTGACCGCGCGCTGAGCACGCCGGTCTCCTGCTCAAAACTCAGCGAACCAGCCTTGAGAAGCTTGTCGTCCCAGGTCGCGCGCACGCTGCCCTCGGCGGCCAGCAGTCCGCCATCATTTTCGTAAGAGATGCTGTCGGCCTCGACCGAGACCTCCGCGGCCCCCGCGCCACCGATCGAGCCGAACACCAGCAGGGCAAAAATACCGAAGGACAGCAGCGACAAACCACGCCCCGCTTTGGCCCCGCCCCTACACATCAAAGGCGTCCCTTCCCGCCGCCTCTCGGTAGAGCTCGCCAACGAGAAAAACCGACCCGGTGACCAGCACGCTGCCCTCGCGCCCAGCCGCGCTTCGCGCGCTGCGCAGACCGGCGCGAGCCGTCTCGGCAAGTTCCCACGGAAGCAGTCCATCGGCGAGCTTCACCAGCTGCCCTGGATCAAGAGCGCGCGGGTTGTCTACCGGTACGAGCACGACCCGGTCTGCGATCGGGAACAGCAAACAGGCCATCTCACCCCAGTCCTTGTCGGCCATGACCCCGAGCACGAGTACCAGCGGTCGCGGCAGGTCCAGCTCGCACAGTTCCTCTACCAGGAGACTCACTGACTGCGGGTTGTGGGCCACGTCGAGTACTACCCACGGCTCGTTGGCCACGGTCTCCAGGCGTCCGGGCCAGCGCACGTTCTCCAGCCCCAGCCGTAACTGCTCGTCATCGACGGGAAAGCGATCGGCCAGTACTCGAATCAACGCTGCTGCGAGGCCGGCGTTGTGGCGTTGGGCCTTACCCTCCAGCCCGCTTTCCGACGAGGGGCCGAAGTCCCTGCCCCAGCGCAGCCAGCGCGACCCGAGCTCGCGGGCCACGCCGCCGATCACGACCTGGGCCCCCGGTTGCATACGACCGGTAACCACCGGCACACCGGCGCGTATGATGCCCGCCTTTTCTCTCGCGATTTCTTCCTCGCTGTCGCCCAGCCACTCGCAGTGGTCCAGGCCTATGCTGCTTATCACCGAGGCCACGCTGTCTACGACGCTCGTCGCGTCGAGCCTGCCTCCCAGGCCGGTTTCAAAAACCGCCATATCGAGATCAGCGAGACTGAACTCCAACAGGGCCATCAGTGTTCCAAACTCAAAGAAGGTAAGATCTGCCTCGACCTGGCTGCCGGCCCACTTGACGCGTTCGACCAGGTCGACGACTCGGTCTTCATCTATGAAATCGGCCCCCACCCTGATGCGCTCCCTGAAAGTCTGCAGGTGGGGTGAGGTAAACAGGCCACAGCGATAGCCGGCCTCGCCGTAGACCGAGTGGATCATGGCTGCCGTAGAACCCTTGCCGTTGGTGCCTGCCACCTGGATGGCGGCCAGTCCCCGTTCGGGATTGCCCAGGGCGCCGAGGGCCGCGTGCAGCCGCTCCAGGCGAAAGTCCATTCCCCGCAGGGCGTCCAGCGAACACAGCCAGTCTATTGTCTGCTGATACTCGCCCACGCCCGGTCAGCCGTCTATTCCGCGGCGCAGGTCGGAGACGAATCGTCCAGCCTCGGCCGCGCATCGCGCCGCGCCAGCTTCGTGCATGGTCTTAACGAGGGCCGAGCCAACGATAACCAGGTCGGCGTAATCGGCCACGGCGTGGGCCTGCTCCGGGGTAGAAATACCGAATCCAACGCCGACCGGCAGGTCGCACAACTCGCGCACGCGCGCCACCTTGGCCGGAACATCGGTGGGCAGGCTTGACCGTGCGCCGGTCACCCCGGTAACTGACACGAAATAAACGAAGCCAGTCGAGCAACGCGACACTGCTTTTATACGCGAATCGTCGCTGGTCGGGGCCAACAGAAAAATCCTGTCCACTCCGTTGGAGCGACAGGCGGCCACCATGCCCCGGGCTTCCTCGGGAGGCAGATCTACGCAGAGCACGCCGTCGGCACCGGCGCTGGCTGCATCGCGGGCGAAAGCTTCTTCACCGTAGTGGAAAAACGGATTGTAGTAGCCGAACAATACCAGGGGCACGTCGGTCTTCGCACGCAGCGAGGCGACCATTTCGAGTATCCCGTGCAGGCTGGTTCCAGCCTCCAGCGCCCGCTGGCTCGACGCTTGTATGACCGGACCATCTGCCATGGGATCAGAAAACGGCACGCCCAGCTCAATGATATCGGCGCCGGCGTCAACCGCGGCGAGCACAGCGTCGTGGGTCTCATCTATGCCCGGATCGCCAACCGAAAAAAACGGTACCAGGGCCGTTCGACCCTCGGCCGACAGCTTGTCCAGGCAGCGCTTGATCCGCTTTTTACCTCTCGCCACGACGTTTCAGACCTCGACCCCGAGATACTCGGCCACCGCCGGCATGTCCTTGTCTCCACGGCCCGACAGGTTTACCAGCACCACCGCATCGCGGGGCATGGCCGGTACCACTTCCAGGGCGTGGGCCACGGCGTGGGCGCTCTCAAGCGCCGGTATGATCCCCTCGAGCCTGCTCAACAGCTGCAGGGCTTCGAGTGCCTGGCTGTCGGTGACCGCAACGTAACTGGCCCGCCCCTTGTCGTGCAGCCACGAATGTTCGGGGCCGACCCCGGGATAGTCCAGCCCGGGCGCTATGGAGTGGGCCTCGCGTACCTGTCCCAGCTCGTCCTGCAACAGGTAGGTCTTCTTGCCGTGCAACACGCCGGGAGAGCCCCGGCTTATGGATGCCGCGTGCGGACCCGCATCGAGGCCGCCGCCGGCCGCCTCCACGCCGGTCATCGCCACCGACTCGTCCTTGATGAAGGGGTAGAACAGGCCCATAGCGTTGCTGCCACCGCCTACACAGGCGACCAGCAGGTCGGGCAGCTTACCCTCGGCCTTGAGTACCTGCCGTCGCGCCTCCTTGCCGATGACCGACTGAAAATCCCGAACGATCAGCGGGTAAGGATGCGGACCCATCGTGGAGCCCACCAGGTAGTAAGTATCGGCGATGTTGGTTACCCAGTCTCGCATGCACTCGTTTATGGCGTCCTTGAGGGTGCGGCTGCCCGATTCGACCGGGTGTACCCGCGCCCCGAGCAACTGCATGCGAAACACGTTGAGTTTCTGCCGCTCGATGTCTTCCGAGCCCATGTAGATCTCGGCGTCTACGTCCATCAAGGCGGCGACGGTTGCCGTCGCGACCCCGTGCTGGCCGGCGCCGGTCTCGGCTATGATTCGTTTCTTACCCATCTTGCGGGCCAGCAGTATCTGTCCCAGCGTGTTGTTGATCTTGTGCGCGCCGGTGTGGCAGAGGTCTTCGCGCTTGAGATATACCCGCGCACCGCCCAGGTGCTCGCTCAGCCGCTCGGCAAAATACAGGGGCGTTTCACGGTTGGCGTAGTCGCGGTAGAGACCTTTGAGTTCGGCCTTGAAGGCGGGGTCCTTGCGCAGGCTGGCGTAAGCCTGCTCGAGTTCCTCGAGGGCCGGCACCAGGGTCTCGGAGACGTAGCGCCCCCCGTACTCGCCAAAGCGGCCGTGGCGATCAGGCAGAGCGGGCATTGTTTACAAACTCCGTCATCAGCTTCCTATCCTTCACCCCGGCCCCGCTCTCCACTCCGCCGGCGCAGTCCACCCCCCAGGGCCGCCGCGCTCGCACGAGACCCGCCACGTTGGCTGCATCGAGGCCGCCCGCGAGCACCGTGCGCGAAAGGTCCAGTCCGTCGAGCAAAGCGCTGTCAATCTGCTGACCACTGCCTCCGCCCAGCGGGCTGTCGAGAAGAAGCACTGCTTCCCGTTTCGCCGCCAGGGCCGCTTCTACAGAGGCCCTGTCTGCTGCTTTTACCGCGCGGATCACCGGTACTTCCCAACCTGAGACATCTTCATCGGTCTCGTCACCATGAAATTGCAGCCCGTTGATTCCTGTTTCGGCGAGAACCTGCCTCACCCGGTCGCGCTCGGCGTCAACAAATACACCATACACGGGAAAGCCGCGAGGTAGTGCGGCCACCACTTCGGCCGCCAGGGGGTCGCTGCAGAAGCGCGAGCTGCGTTCGCAGAAGTTAATGCCAATGGCGTCAGCGCCCGCCAGCCGCGCGTCGACCGCGTCTACGGGCCGGGTCACGCCACAGATCTTGACCCAGGTACTCATGGGACAAGCAGGCCGGCGAGAGCGGCGCCGGGGTCCGCGGCAGACATCAGCGATTCGCCCAACAGGAAGGCCGTGACCCCTATCTCCTCCAGCTGGCCGAGCTCGCCCGCCTGGCCCAGCCCGCTCTCGGAAACCAGCAGCGCGCCCTCCGGCGCCAGCGGCGCGAGGCGGCGCGTGACATCGGTGCTGGTGTTGAAGGTCTTCAGGTCGCGGTTGTTTATGCCTATGAGCGCCGCCCCGATGGCTGCGGCCCGTTCCATTTCAGTTTCGTCGTGGACTTCAACGAGGACGTCGAGCCCTTCTTCGTTGGCGGCGACGTAGAGTTCATCGAGCTGGCTCCCGGGCAGCGCGGCCACGATCAACAGCACCGCGTCGGCCCCGTGCGCGCGGGCTTCTGTGAGCTGCCACTCATCGATCATAAAATCCTTGCGCAGAAGGGGCAGCGCGCACGCGGCCCGCGCGTCCTCCAGGCACGCCAGGCTACCCGAAAAATATTCCCGGTCGGTCAACACCGACAGGCAGGCCGCTCCACCTTCCTCGTATTGTCGCGCGTGCAGGGCTGCTTCGAAGTCCTGCCTTATGACTCCACGCGACGGCGACGCTTTCTTGATCTCGGCTATTATGCGGCGCCCGGGGAGCCCCAGAGCTGCAGTAAACCCGCGACGCTCCTGGCCGTAGAGGGGCAGCCCGCGCAACTCGGACAAGGAGTGCTCGGCGCGCCCGCGAGAAACTTCGCCTCGCTTGGTCGCCAGAATGTCATCCAGGATCACTCCCCCGCTCCACGGGTGAGGGCGATCCACTTTTCGACGAGGTCACGGGCGTCGCCGCTCTTCATGATCCGGCGGGCGAGGGCCAGGCC
>DBZX01000030.1:17010-20258 GCA_002311335.1 bacterium UBP10_UBA1149 | reverse complement strand
GCCAGCGCACCTTCGCCACCCGAGAGTATGTCTTTCAGGGTCGCCGCATTTTCCTCGGCACTGCCGCCCGCCAGGTCATCGACACGCGCCGTTGCCACCCCCAGGGCCGAGGGGTCGATGGTGTAGCCCTCGATGCGCCCCCCCTTCAATTCCACCACAGCTGTCGGGCCCGTGGTGGTGATCTCGTCGCTGCCGTCCGAACCGTGCACGACCATGGCCCTCTCCGACCCCAGCTCAGCGAGGGCCTCGGCCACCCCGTGCAGCCATTCGCCCGAGTAAATACCGAGCAGTTGCTGGGTAGCGTGCGCCGGGTTGCAAAGTGGACCGGTGAGGTTGAAGAGGGTCCTCACGCCCAGCTCTCGGCGTGGCCCGGCAACGTGGCGAACCGCTGGGTGGTAGCTGGGGGCAAAAAGAAACGCGAAGCCGATTTCCTCGAGCGACCGGGCCGAGACCTCTGGAGTCACGTCTATGCTCGCGCCGAGGGCCTCGAGAACGTCGGCCGCTCCAACCTTGCCCGAGGCCGCGCGGTTGCCGTGCTTGGCAACGCGTGCCCCTCCCGCCGCGGCTACGAAAGCCGTCGCGGTGGATACGTTGAAGGTGCCCAGGCCGTCGCCGCCGGTTCCACAGGTGTCGAGCAGCGGACCCTCTACGTCCAGCGGTACCGCGCGCGCGCGCATTGCGCGGACGGCAGCCACCAACTCGCTGCGGGTCTCGCCCTTGAGCCTCAGGGCGACGAGAAACGCGCCGACCTGGGCAGGGGTCGCCTCACCGTCCATGATGAGCCCGACCGCGCGTTCCATGACCTCGGCCGACAGATCATCACCCGCCACCAACTGCGCGAGTACCTGCTTCATCCTCTTTCCATTTCCCCGGCTTTCTCCAGCGCCAGGATCATGCCGCGAATCTTCGCCTCGCATTCGGCTTGCTCACGGCTGGGGTCAGAATCAGCAACGATCCCAGCTCCCACCTGCATGTACACCCTGCCTCCCTTGATGAGCGCGGTACGAATCGCTATGCAGGTGTCGAGATTACCGGAGTAGTCGACCCAACCCACACCACCGCCGTAGAGACCCCGCCGGGTGGGTTCGAGTTCCTCGATGATCTCCATTGCGCGGACCTTGGGCGCGCCGGTGAGCGTACCCGCTGGATGCGCAGCTGCAAAGGCGTCAAGCCTGTCACAGTCGTCCCTCAGGCGGCCACTTACATGGGAAACTATGTGGTTCACGTGCGAGTATTTCTCGACGACCATCTGCTCGTCGACACTGACGCTGCCGGTAACGGCCACCCTGCCGACGTCGTTTCGGCCCAGGTCCAGCAACATGACATGCTCGGCCCGTTCCTTGGGATCGGCCAGCATGGCGGCGACCAGGCGGTCGTCCTCTTCGGGGGTCTCGCCGCGCCTGACGGTACCCGCGATCGGCCTCACGTGCACCCTATCGCCGTCCACCTTGACCAGCACCTCGGGCGAAGCGCCAACCGCTATCTCGTCTTCAAGGTCGAGAAAGAACATGTAGGGTGACGGGTTTATCGTGCGCAGCGCGCGGTAGATCGAAAACGGGTTGACCTGCAGCTCCTGCTCGTAACGCTGCGAGAGCACCACCTGTATTATGTCGCCCGCGCGTATGTACTCGCCCGCGGCCTCGACGCTCTCGCCGTACTGCCCGGGAGTCATGTTGGACACCGGGGAACCCTTGCCACCGGGGCCGGGCGGCGGGGTTTCTACCACGGCTTCGGACAAAAGCCTGACCGTATCCTCCAACTCGGCTACCGCGTCGGACCACGCCTGGTCGATACCGTCGTCGCGGTCCGCCGGAAAGGTGAGCTTCACCGCCGTCATGGTGTGGCGGACGTTGTCGAAAACTACGAAGGCATCGACGATCATTCCCGAGAGGTCGGCCACGCCGAGATCGTTGGTCGTGCTCTCGGGCAGTTTCTCGACACTGCGCACGAGGTCGTAGGCAAAGTACCCCACGAAGCCCCCGGAAAACGCCTTGAGCTCCTCGCTGTCGGCCACGCGCGGCTTACCGAGCAGGCGGCCGAGCACCTCGAGGGGCTTGCCCTCCATTGTTTCTTCGCGGCCATCTCTATGACTGAGCTTGCAGCTGCCCCCCTCGCAGCTCAGCGTCATCGCTGGCTTGGTACCGAGAAAACTGTAGCGGCCAACCTTGTCCTGCCCCTCGACACTTTCGAGTAGAAACCCGTGCCCCCCAACGTGCAGCTTGAGAAACGCGGATACCGGGGTGTCGAGATCGGCTGCTATTTTGCGGCAGACGGGGACAACGTCGTAATCTGCACAAAGCTGCCTGTACTCGTCGAGTGAGGGCGAAATTGTTGACAGGTTCACCGCGGATTTACCTACTGCATGGTCACGTATGCGCTTTTGAAACCGAGCTCGTCGTTACACTCGCCCTGAACGACTCGCGCCTCGGTTATCGTTTGATAGCTGCCGACCCTGACCCTGTACCACGGAACGTCTTCTTCATCACCCAGCTTCACGTAGGCCTGGTAGCCTTCCTTCCGCAGCCTGTGGCCGAGTCCATAAGCTTCTTCCCTGCTGCGGGTGGCCATGAGCTGGACCGTGTAGGCACCCTCGCCCGGCACCCGCTCGAGGTCGGCGTCGGTCAGCGGCTTCTGTTCGTTGGTGGCGGCAACCAGGGCCTTCGCCAGTACCGAAGGATCCAGGGTCTCTCCGGCTTCTTCGTCGGCAACGTCTTCCCGACCGCCGACCTCCAGATCGTCCTCAAGATCTTGCTCCAGCTCTTCTTCAGCAGGTTGACGTTCCTCGGCTGCACTCGATTCATCGTCAGGGATTTCTTCACTCGAGTCCTGTTTTTGAACAGCCGACTCCGGTTTTTCGCCGCCCGGGATTTCGACAACGGCGGCCTTCTCGGGCTCGGACTCGACAACGGCTTCGGCTACCGGCTCGGGCTCAGTAACCGGCTCAGCGACAGGTTCCGGGGTGGCCACCGCTTCCGTGACAGGCTCGTCTACAGGCTCAGGGACGACAACGGGTTCAGGTTCCGGCTCAGCTTCCGGCTGCGCGGCGGCAACGGGTTCGGGTTCCGGCTCAAGCTGGGACTCAGGCTCGGGCTCTGGTTCGGCCGCTGACTCCTCGGCTGGAATTTCAACAAGCGCGTCCAGGGCCGGCGCTACGTCCAAGGGCGACTCAAACTCAGGCGGCTCGGTGATCGGCACCCTGGCCACCGCCGGGTCTGCCTCCGAATGCATGTCGGAAAGTCCACGCCCGA
>DBZX01000030.1:5136-16974 GCA_002311335.1 bacterium UBP10_UBA1149 | reverse complement strand
AGTCCACGCCCGAGGTAGAAGCCCATGAAAAAAATAAAAAGAGACGCCGCGGTAAACCCGGCAGCCAGCGCGAGTAACTCGCTGAAAGAAAACTGGTAGTGCCCCCTGCTACGTCCAGCCATAACCCTACGGCCTCACATCCGCGACGGAGCGCTGATCCCCACGAGGCTGAGAGCGTTTCCGATTACCTGTTGCACTGCCTTCACCAGCAGCAGTCGGGCCGCCGTCACTTTCTTGTCATCCGATACCACCCGGTGGCGACTGTAGAACCTGTGAAAATCACCCGCCAATGCCTGCACATAGAATATCACCCTGTGGGGCTCGAACGACCTCGCGGCACTTTCAACTATGTTGGGGTAGTCGTCGAGCACCCGGACCAGCGCTATTTCGTCTTCATGCTGGAGGGCCGAAAGCACGTCGGCCGTGGCTTCGGGCAGCGGGATGCCCTTGTCCTCGGCCTGCCTGAATACGCCGGCTATCCGGGTGTGGGCGTACTGTATGTAGAATACGGGGTTCTCAGCCGTCTGCCGCCGCGCGAGCTCAAGGTCGAACTCCAGCTGCGCGTCAGATTTTCGCGCGAGAAAGAAAAACCTCGCCAGGTCGGCCCCGACTTCGTCGATCACGTCGCGCAGCGCTACGAACTCGCCGCTGCGCTTGCCCATCCGCACGGGCTCGCCGTCGCGCGTGAGGTTGACCATCTGTACCAGCACTACGTGGAGGCCCGAGNNNNGGAGTCCCGAGGGGTCAACCCCGAGGGCTTCGAGGGCCGAGCGCACCCGCTTCACGTAGCCGTGGTGGTCAGCACCCCAGATATCGACCACCTTCTCAATGCCGCGCGCGAACTTCTTGCGATGATAGCCCACGTCGGCGGCAAAATAAGTGAGGTCGCCTCCGCTCTTCACCAGCGGCCGATCCTTGTCGTCGCCGAAGTCGGTAGACCTGAACCACTCTGCACCACCTTCCTCGTAGGTATGCCCCGCGTCTCTCAGTTCCTGTATGGCCGCCTCAACGGTTCCGTCGCCACGTAGCTGCTTCTCGCTGCTGAAATTGTCCATGCTGACGCCGAAAGCCGCGAGGTCCTCACGGATACGGCCCAGGAGTTTGTCTCCAGCGTAATCAGCGGCAATGGCTGCGGATTCATCTTCGGGGAGCTGTTCCAGGGCGTCGCCCTTGTCCTCCCGGAGCAGACCGGCAATCTCGGTGACGTACTCACCAGGGTAACCTTCCTCTGGAAAGGCCGCGTTCTCATCGACCGCTTGCAGGTAACGCGCCAGCACCGATCGGCCGAGTATCTGCATCTGTCGACCAGCGTCGTTGACGTAGTATTCCCTCTCTACATCGTAGCCCGCGGCTTCCAGTACGCGGGCCAGCGCGTCGCCGGTTGCCGCCCCCCTGCCGTGGCCGACATGCAGGGGACCCGTGGGGTTGGCCGACACGAACTCGACCTGCACGCGGCGGCCCTCGCCCAGGTTTACGCGACCAAAACCGTCGCCTTTTTCGAGAATATCGCGCAGCCTCTCCCGCCACGCATCAGCGCTGAATGTAACATTGATGAAACCCGGGCCGGCGATTTCCACCGATTCGATACGGGGATCGCTTATCTGCGCGGCTATGGTTTCGGCGATTTTACGCGGGGGCTTGCGCTCAGAACGGGCGAGCAACATCGCCACGTTGCAAGCAAGATCACCGTGCCCCTGTTCGCGGGGCTTCTCGACCACCACCGGCACGGTTTCGGCCAGCTCCAACTCGCCCGCGTCGCGAGCGGCGGCCAGCGCATCCCCGAGAAGAGACTGTAGGAGTTCTCTCACCTACCCCACCCTTGCGGTGGGCATCAGTCGCCTGTGCTTTCGGGCGTCGCGGCCTGCTCCGTGAACTCGATACGCGACAGCGCAGCGTTATCGCCCTTGCGCCTGCCCAGCTTGATGATCCGGGTGTATCCGCCTTCGCGCTGCATGAAACGCGGGGCCACATCATTGAACAGCCTCGCCAACGCCGAATCGGTGCGGACGAAACGCCGGGCCTGCCTGCGCGCGGCCACTGTCTGCTTTTTGCCCAGGGTGATCATGCGATCGGCCACGCGGCGCAGCTCCTTGGCCTTGGCGTCAGTGGTGATAATTCCGCCCAGGTCGATAAGCGAGGTCACCATGTTACGAAACATGGCCTTGCGGTGAGACGAATTCCGCCCCAGTTTTCTTCCAGCCTTCTGGTGTCGCATTTCTCAGAAAGTCTCCTGCTCCAGGCGAAGCTTATCGAGCTCGTCGCGTTCAGGGAAACTATCCAGGCGCATGCCCAGGTTCAGGTCCATCGTTATGAGAAGATCCTTTATCTCGAGCAGCGATTTGCGACCGAAGTTCTTGGTCTTGAGCATCTCCCCTTCACTCTTCTGCACCAGCTCACCGATGTACTTGATATCAGCGTTCTGCAGGCAGTTGGCCGAGCGCACCGAGAGGTCGAGTTCATCGACACAACGGTAGAGGGCGTCGCTGAACGTCTGCGATGACGTGACTTCTTTCTCCGCCTGGGCCTCAACTTCGTTCACATCAAAGTTGATGAACACCTGCACCTGGTCCTGCAGTATGCGGGCCGCCAAGGCCACGGCGTCGTCGGGACGCACGCTGCCGTCTGTCCACACCTGCAACGACAGCTTGTCGTAGTCGGTACGTTGGCCCACGCGGGCACCGGTGACAGAAAAGTTAACGCGGCTTATCGGCGAGTAAGCGGTGTCCAGCGTGATGGTGCCCACCGGCGCGCTCTCTTCGCGATTGCGGTCCGAGGTAAGGTACCCGCTGCCGCGCTTGACCACCACGTCCATCTTGAGCGATGCCCCGGGGGCCAGGGTCGCGATAACGAATTCGGGGTTAAGCACCTCGACCTCGGGCCCAAACTGCAGGTCACCGGCGGTCACCTGCCCTTCGCTGGAGGCCTCGAGCTTACCCTCGTGCCTCTGCCCTTCGAAGATCCGCAGGCGGACTTCCTTGAGGTTGAGCGCGATATCGGTGACGTCTTCCTTGACGCCGTCGATGGTCGAGAACTCGTGCAGTACGTCGTGAATAAAAACGCTCGAAATCGCCGCGCCCTTCAACGATGACAGCAGGGTGCGACGAAGCGCATTACCAACCGTGGTGCCAAACCCTCTCTCGAACGGCTCGAGGTCAAAACGACCGTAGCCGTTAGTAAGTTCCTTGACCTCGATTTCGGGCCTTGAAAGATCCTTCCAGTTATCCAACATCAGTAACATGCCTCCAGGGTACGCAGCCGCCTATGACGACCTGCCAAATAGTTATTTAGAGTAAAGCTCAACGACCAGCCGTTCGTTCACGGCCAGCGGCAGTTCTTCCCGCACGGGAATTCGAACCACCTTTCCGGACAATGCGTCAGCGTTGAGTTCGAGCCATGAAACAGTCTCGTGGCGTTGGGCCAACCCCAGCGCCTCGGCAAAAACCTGTTTCCCCTTGCTTTTTTCAACTACAGATATCTCGTCGCCCTCGCTCGTCAGGTAGGAAGGTATGTTGACCTTGCCACCGTTGACGGCGAAGTGGCCGTGGCGAATCAGCTGGCGAGCTTGCGCCCGCGAACCGGCCAACCCCAGCCTGTACACCATGTTGTCGAGCCGCCTCTCCAGAAAAGTGAGCAGCGCCTCGCCGGTCACGTCACGGGATTTCTCAGCCATGGTGAAGTATCGCTTGAACTGCTTCTCGAGCAGACCGTACATGCGCTTGAGCCGCTGCTTTTCGCGAAGCTGAACCGCGTACTCCGATATCTTGCGCCTGCGCCCCTGGCCGTGCTGCCCGGGAGCGTAATTGCGACGCTCAATCGCACACTTGTCGGTGAAACAACGCTCACCCTTGAGAAAAAGTTTTGTACCCTCTCTGCGGCAAAGCCTGCAGACGGGATTGGTATATCTTGCCACTTTCTGGTTTCCTCCCGGTCAGACCCGGCGCTTCTTCGGCGGCCGGCAGCCGTTGTGTGGAATGGGTGTCACGTCACTTATCATATTAACCTGCAGGCCGGCAGCCCCGAGGCCCCTTACGGCAGACTCGCGGCCACTGCCCGGTCCCTTGATGCGGACGTTCACCGTACGCATGCCCATGTCGACCGCCGTGCGCCCGGCCTTCTCGGACGCCTGCTGGGCAGCAAACGGCGTGCCCTTCCTGGAGCCCTTGAAGCCCGAAGCTCCGGCGCTGTTCCACACCACGACGTTCCCCGCGGGGTCCGTTATGGTTATGTGAGTATTGTTGAAAGTCGCACGTATGTGGGCGATGCCCTCTGATACCGTGCGCTTGCTCTTTTTCTTCTTGCTCTTGTTCTTTGTTGCCATGTTTTTTTCCGTATCATGCTCCACGCGGTGTATCCCACCGCTTGAAAATTATTTCCTCGGCGCGATCTTCTTGCCGGTTATGGCCTTGCGAGGGCCTTTCCTGGTGCGCGCGTTTGTACTTGTGCGCTGGCCCCTGACGGGAAGCCCACGCCTGTGGCGCAAGCCCCTGTAACAGCCGAGGTCCATGTAACGCTTGATGTTCATCGCGATCTCTCGCCGAAGATCACCCTCTACCTGGTAGCTCTCGTCGAGCACGCTCCTTATGGCGTTGATCTGCTCATCGCCCAGGTCGTCGCTCTTCGTAGCGCGATCGATACCCGCCACGTCGAGAATCTTTGCCGCAGAGGTCCTGCCAATCCCAAAAATCGCGGTCAGCGCTATGTCCATGCGCTTTCCGTGGGGAAGATCTATTCCAACTATTCTAGCCATCAGGCCATTTCTCCTGTCGCCGACTCAATGCCGGCTGGTCCAAGGCAGCTCATCCCTGCCTCTGCTTGTGCCGGGGGTTCTTACAGACCACGCGCACAACCCCCTTGCGCTTGATGACCTTGCAGTCCTTGCACATCTTCTTCACCGACGCTCTTACTTTCATAGCGATGCCTCTTCAGCCACGGCCGTTAAAACCTGCGGCCCCTCGTCCGTTATGGCCACCGTGTGCTCAAAATGGGCCGAGCGACTGCCGTCCATTGTAACGGCAGTCCAGCCATCTTCCTTCACACGCACCCCGTAACCGCCGGCGTTTATCATCGGCTCAATGGCCAGCACCATGCCCGCTCTCAGTGCCTGTCCGCGGCCGCGCTTTCCAAAATTGGGCAACTGCGGGTCTTCGTGCAAGGCCCTGCCTATGCCGTGACCGACAAAAGACCGTACGACCGAGAACCCCCCGCCCTCGGCCACTTCCTGCACGGCAGCACCCACGTCTCCGAGCCGCTGCCCGGGCCGCATCTGCTCGATGCCCGCCTCCATGCTGCGCCTGGTAACTTCGACCAGTCGCCGGGATTGCTCGTCGGTGTCGCCCGCGACCACGGTCACGGCCGAATCACCGTAGTAGCCTTCTTTCTCGACGCCGAAATCCAACGAGACGAGGTCTCCCTCTTCTATGGGACGGTCGCTGGGAATCCCGTGCACGACCTCGTCGTTCACCGAGGCACACAACACGGCGGGATAAACGGCGTCGCCCACCTGGTAGTTCTTGAACGCCGAGCGACAACCGGCGAGCGATATCATGCGCTCAGCCTTACTGTCGAGCTCAGCCGTGGTGACACCCGGCTCAACCATAGCCGCCAGCTCGCGGAGAATCTCGGCCACCACTGCGCCCGCAGCTCGCATCTTGCCGATCTCGACCTCTGACTTCAGCTCAATCATTTCAGCCGCCCAACGCCTCGAGGATCCGTGCGGTGACTTCACTCGGATTACCGGTACCGTCAATCTTATTGAGAATCCCTTTCTCACCGTAAAAGCCCAGCAAGGGCGCGGTCTGGTCCCTGTAGATGCCAAGCCGGGCCCTGACCGACTCTTCGACATCGTCAGCCCTCTGCTCGAGGGTCCCCTCGCAAGCGTCGCACACCGCCTCACGCGAGGGAGGGCGGAACTCGAGGTGGTACGAGCGCCCGCAGTCAACGCAGGACCTTCGCCCGCACAGGCGTCGGACCAGCTCTGCTTCGGGCACGTCCAGCGCCACGACGTGATCGAGCTCGTAGCTGCCGCTGTCCGAAGCTGTATCAAAAGCGCTGGCCTGGGCCAGGGTGCGCGGAAACCCGTCCAGCAGGTAGTTGTCGCGACCGTGTCCGTTGAGCTGTTCTTCTACCAGGCCCAGTACCAGGTCGTCGGGCACGAGTTTGCCTTCGGCCATCACGGCTGCAGCCGCCAGGCCGAGCTCGGATCCGTCCTTGACGGCCGCGCGCAGGAGTTCACCCGTAGATACGTGTGCCGAACCAAAACGTTCGCGCAATGCTGCGCCCTGGGTTCCCTTGCCGCAGCCGGGAGGGCCAAGAAGAGCCATTCTCACCCTGTCCTCCCGCGCGCCCTGCCACCGCGCGACATGAATCCATCGTAGTTACGCTGAATGAGATGGGCCTGCATCTGGGCCACCGTGTCGATAGCAACACCAACTACGATCAGCAGCGCAGTACCACCGAAGAAAAACGGCACGTTGAAACGACTGATCAGTATGGTCGGAAGCACGCACACAATTGAAACGTAGATCGCCCCGCCGAGGGTGATGCGCGTGAGAATGCGGTCAATGTACTCGGCCGTGCGCTTACCCGGCCTGATCCCGGGTATAAAACCACCGGCCTTCTGCATGTTCTCGGCGACGTCGTCGGGCTTGAAGGTGACGGCAGTGTAGAAGAAGCAGAAAAATATAATCGCGGCCACGTAAATAACGTTGTAAAACATGCCGCCCGGCTGCAGGAAGTCGGCCGCTCTCTGGAACGCCGGGTGCTGGACAAACTGGGCAATGGTCCCCGGAAAGATGAGCAGCGAAGATGCGAAAATCGGGGGAATTACGCCAGCCGTGTTTACCTTCAACGGCAGGTGGGTGCTCTGGCCGCCATACATCTTGCGACCGACCACGCGCTTGGCGTACTGCACCGGGATGCGCCTCTGGGCCCGCTCAACGAAGACGATGATGCCGATAACGCCGATCATCAGGGCCGCGAGAACGAGCAGCACGAGAACGCCGAGCTCACCCTGCCGGGTAAACTCGAAGGTAGCTCCTATGGCCGAGGGAATCGCCGCGACGATGCCCGCAAATATTATCAGGCTGATGCCGTTGCCTATGCCCCGCTCGCTGATCTGCTCGCCCAGCCACATAATGAAAACCGTGCCCGAACAGAGCGTGAGCATGGTCATCAAGCGAAAACTCCAGCCAGCGTCGTACACCACCGAGCCCCCGCCCGGCGTCTGTATCTGCTCAAGGCCCATGGAGATAAACAGTCCCTGCACCAGCGCCAATCCAACCGTGCCGTAGCGCGTGTACTGGGTAATCTTACGTCGGCCCTGCTCGCCTTCCTTTGAAAGACGTTCGAGGTGAGGCACCACGAGGGTCATCAGCTGCAGGATAATCGAAGCCGAAATGTAGGGCATTATGCCGAGAGCGAAAATTGAGAACCTCTCCAGCGCGCCGCCGGAGAACAGGTTGACCATGCCGAACACGGTCGCCTGGGCGGCCTTGAAAAACTCGCCCAGTGCTTCGCCGTCGATACCCGGAGTGGGCACCGCGACACCGAGACGGTAGATCGCCAGCATGGCGAGCGTAAACCCGAGACGACGCCTCAGCTCGGGTATGCGCGGAAGGTTCTGTATTCCCTCAAACACTGGTGACTATTCTCCCGGCTCCGAAGGCGAAACAGCCTCAGTGTCAGAACTGGAAGTGCTGCGGGTCTTTTTAGCAGCACCCGTGACAAGCTCTACGCTGCCACCGGCACTTTCTATTGCTGCCCGGGCGGGCTTCGAAAACGCGTCGAGCTTGACGGTGAGACCGTGCGACAGCTCGCCGTTGGCCAGCACCTTGACCGGCAGGCCCCTCTTGGCGAGTCCCCGTGTCCTGAGCGCCGCGACATCTACTACCGTGCCTGCGTCAAACTCGGCCAGGTCGACAAGCCCGATGACCTGGTAAGCGACCCTGAATGGGTTTTTAAACCCCCGCTTGGGCAGGCGTCGCGAAAGCGGCATCTGGCCGCCTTCAAATCCAGGCTTCACGTTGCCACTGGCCCTCGAGCCCTGGCCCTTGTGCCCACGTCCAGAGGTCTTGCCGTGTCCCGAACCGGGACCGCGGCCTATCCTCCGGCGTTTTTTCCGCGAACCCGGTGCCGGCTTCATTGAATCGAGCTGCATCGACTACTCCTCTACCTTCACGAGGTGCAGAACCTTGTTGATCATTCCGCGGACCTCCGGTGTTTCCCTGAGCGCCGCACAGCGGCCACGCCTGGACAAGCCAAGACCCCTGAGCGTGGCGCGCTGTCGCTTGGTGCAGCCGATAAAGCTGCCGGTCATGCGCACCCGAATCATTTTTTCAGAAGAAGACATTGTTCTCTCTCCACCACCGCTCTCAGCGTATGCCTGACAGGGCCTTTCCCCGCAGGGCCGCTATATCTTCCGGCTTCACCAACGAAGTGAGCGCGTCCATCGTAGCCCGCACCATGTTCATGGCGTTGTGAGAGCCGAGACACTTGGTGAGAATGTTCTGCACTCCCGCCAGCTCTACGACCGCGCGTATACCACCACCGGCTATGACACCGGTTCCCGCAGAGGCCGGCTTCAAAAGCACCTTTCCAGCGCCGCAGTGCCCGGTTACCCCGTAGGGTATGGTGCCGTCCTGTATGGGCACGGTCACCAGGTTTTTCCTGGCCCTTTCAACACCCTTGCGTATAGCCTCGGGCACTTCCTTGGCCTTGCCGAGGCCGAAACCGACCTGCCCGTCGCCGTCGCCAACGACCACCAGTGCTGAAAAGCCGAAGCGCCTGCCGCCCTTGACGACCTTGGCAACCCGGTTGATGTAAACAACGCGTTCCTTGAACTCGGTCGCTTCCGCGCCGCCGTCCCTGCTCTGAGTCTCTCGCCTGCCCACTTATACTCTTGCTCCCGCTCGAACTTTCACAACTGAAGTCCCGCTTCCCGCGCGCCCTCTGCAACGGCGCGTACACATCCGTGGAATCGATAACCGTTGCGGTCAAAAACCACTGCGTCTATCGACAGTTCTTTACATCGACCCGCGATCTCGCGGCCCAGTTCGCCGGCAGTCGCCATCCCTGCTGCAAGCTTCTTCCCGTCACCGCCCGACGCCATCGTCGACGCCGAAGCCAGCGTGCGCCCGCTCTCGTCCGATATGATCTGCAGGTAAAGGTGCTTGTTAGACCTGAACACGCACAAGCGCGGACGCTGGTCCGTACCGACGACCCTGCGCCTGACCCTCGACCGGCGTCGTTGCCTGGCCACTCTTCTTTCTGCTGAATTTCCCAAAGCTTCTTTCCTTGCCTACACGGCCCTTGCCTAGGCAGCGGCCGCCTTGCCGGCCTTCCGTCTTACGTGCTCGTCGCTGTAACGTACGCCCTTGCCCTTGTAAGGCTCCGGCGGCCTGAGCGACCTGATTTCAGCTGCGACCTGGCCGACCTTCTGCCGGCTCGACCCACTGATCTTGATCGTTGTCTGGTCGGCCACCGCGGCTTCTACACCCTCAGGCAGCTGGTAAATAATCGGGTGCGAAAAACCGAGGGTGAGGTGTACAAGGTTGCCCTTGACGTCGGCCCTATAGCCGACGCCGGTGAGCAACAAGACCTTTGAAAACCCGGCGGTAACGCCAACAACCATGTTTTCGACCAGCCGGCGCGCGAGCCCGTGTCCCATGCGCTGCTCTCGACTGTCATCGGCGCGCTCAACAACTACTCCCGCATCGCCTATGGCGATCGAAATGCCCCCCGGCATCTTCTCAGACAGCGAGCCCTTGGATCCCTCGACGCTGACAACCTGGCCGTCCACGCTGACCTTTACGCCGTCCGGGACAGCGATCGGATTTCTACCAGTACGAGACAAACTACCAGACCTCGCAGATTACTTCGCCGCCGACGTTTTGCTTGCGGGCTTCGCGGTCCACCAACATGCCCGAAGGCGTGGACAGCACGCTTATACCAAGACCATTTCTCACCCGCGGAGCCTCGCTGGCCCCCGAGTAAACCCTCAGGCTCGGTTTGCTCACGCGTCGTACACCGGTAATCGCGGGTACGCCCTCTTCGTTGTAGCGAAGGGTAATAAGAATCTTACGTGTAACACCCTCGCCCTCGGCTACGGCCTGGTTAATGTAGCCCTCGTCCACCAGCAGGGTAGCCAGTCGCTCCTTGAAGCTGGACCAGGGGATCTCTACCTCGGCGTGGCCCGCCCTGACGGCGTTGCGCACCCTGGTGAGGAAATCGGCTATAGGATCACTCATCGACATCGTACGTTTTCCTCTTTACCAGCTGGCCTTTATCATGCCCGGCACCAGGCCCTGGAGGGCCAACGAGCGCAGGCAGATCCTGCACAGCCGAAACCGCCGGTACACGCTGCGCGGACGCCCGCACTGCTGGCAACGGGTGTAACCGCGCACGCTGAACTTGGGCTTCCTTTTCGCCTTGGCGATCAATGACTTCTTCGCCACTTAAAATCTCTCCTCCATAACAACTAACCCTCGGCCCTCGGGCCAGACTCGCTTAATCTCTCAGCGGAAGCCCGAAGTGCTTCAGCAATGACCGGCCTTCATTGTCGTCGACCGCCGTAGTGACCAGGCTCACGCTCATTCCCTTGGTGACGTCGACCCTGTCGAGGTCCACTTCCGGAAAAATAGAGTGATCCCTCAAACCTATCGTGTAGTTTCCGCAGCCATCGAAGGCCTTGGGGTTAAGACCCCGGAAATCACGAACCCTGGGAAGGGCAACATTTATCAAGCGATCCAGGAACTCGTACATCCGCGCGCGGCGCAAGGTCACGGTGACGCCAATGGGCATGCCTTCCCTGAGTTTGAAATTGGCGATCGACTTACGGGCCTTGGTCACCAGCGGCCTCTGGCCGGCAATGAGACCAAGCTCGGTGACCGCGTCCTCGATGATCTTGGGATTGGCAACAGCAGCACCCAACCCGATATTGAGCACTACCCTGTCCATCTTCGGCACCCGCATGACGGACTTTATCCCCAGCTCCTCTTTGAGCTGGGCGACAATCTCGTCTTCGAATTGAACCTGTAATCTAGGCTTGTTGGTCTTCTTGCTCATCGTCCGCTCGACTCCCTCACGAACCAGCCAGGAGCTCGCCGCTCCTGCGTGCTACCCGGGCCCGTGCGCCGTCCTTGAGTCGGATGCGCCCAACCCGGGTCGGCTTGTTTGTCTTGGGGCAGATCGGCATGACGTTGGACGCATGAACGGGAGCTTCCTTCTCCACGATACCGCCGGGCTGCTGCGGCCCGCTGGCCTTGCTGTGCCGCTTTACCATGTTGATGCGCTCCACCAACACGCGCTCGCCGTCATCAACAACCTTGACGATTTTACCCGTCTTTCCTCGGTCTTTGCCGGCCGTGACCAGCACCGAATCACCTTTTTTTAATCTCGACTTAGCCATCACCCTGCTCTGCTTAAAGCACCTCCGGTGCCAGAGACACGATCTTCATAAAACGCCGTGCCCTCAGCTCCCTGGCCACGGGGCCAAAAATTCTTGTCCCGACCGGTTCACCCTGGTTGTCCAATATGACCGCCGAATTTGTATCAAACTTGATGTATGAACCGTCGGCGCGACCCATTTCCTTGGCCACGCGCACGACGACGGCTTTGACAACGTCCCCCTTGGAGACCTTGCCACCGGGTATCGCCTCTTTGACGGTCACGACGATAACATCGCCGACCCGCGCGTAGCGACGACGGCTACCACCGAGCACTTTGATACAAAGCACGCGGCGAGCACCCGAATTATCAGCTACGTCCAGTACGCTCTCAGCCCCGATCATGACTCTTCTGTTTCCGTTGTCCCTTGCTCGGCAGAACCCGCGGTGTCGGCCG
>DBZX01000030.1:0-5071 GCA_002311335.1 bacterium UBP10_UBA1149 | reverse complement strand
CGCCAGCGTTTGTTCCTACTCAACGGGCGGCTCTCGGCAATCAAGACCCGGTCCCCCTCTCGACAGGTATTTTCTTCGTCGTGTACCATGAAACGCTTCGAGCGTTGTATGTACTTGTGGTAACGCCGGTGTTTGAACCGCCTCTTGATCACGACCACCACGGTCTTGTCCATGGCGGCGCTCACTACCACGCCCTCGCGTGTGCGATGCCTCTGCCGGCCCGTTGTCTCGGCCGACACCTGCGTCTCTGTCTTTTCCTGCTCAGGCATTGCCCTGCTCTCCCGTTTCGCCCACGCGCTCGTTGAGTACCGTGAGCACCCTCGCCAGGTCGTGGCGCAAGGTGCCCGGAAGCGCCGTTTTTTCCAACCGACGCGAGTACCGCTGCAAGTTGACCCTGGCTATTTCGCCGCGAAGCTCGTCAGCCTTGCCGGCCAGCTCCGCGTCGTTCATTTTCCTGAAATCACTCGCTCTCATGGATGTCCTCCCGAATGCAGAAGCGGGTAGAAACCGACAGCTTATGCCCGGCCAACCTCATCGCTTCACGCGCCAGTTCGGGACTCACGCCCTCGAGCTCAAAAAGCATCCGCCCCGGTTTTACCTGGCATACCCAGCCTTCCGGAGAACCCTTGCCCTTACCCATGCGAACCTCGGCAGGCTTTCTGGTGAAGGGGATGTCCGGAAAGATCCGTATCCACACACGCCCTCCACGTTTCACGTGGCGGGTTATCGCAATACGCGCGGCTTCTATCTGCCGTGCTGATATTCTTGCCGTACCCGTAGACTTGAGCCCGTAGTCGCCGAAAGCCAGCGTGTTGCCACGCCAGGAGAGACCCTTATCGCGGCCCTTGCCTTTCTGCATTTTGCGGTACTTGGTTTTCTTGGGAGCAAGCATCGTTCAGACCCCACCCGGGGTACCATTGTTATCGCCGCCACCGGGAGACTTATCGCCCCGGTAGACCCATACCTTGACGCCAATAACGCCGAAGGTCGTGCGAGCCTCGGTAAATCCATACTGCACGTCTGCGCGCAGGGTGTGCAGCGGAACGCGGCCATCGCGATACCACTCGGTGCGGGCAATATCGTGGCCACCCAGGCGTCCACCCGACTGTACCCTTATGCCGCCGGCGCCCATTCTCATGGCCCGCGAAACACTTTCTTTCATGGCGCGCCGGAACATGACCCGCCTCTCGAGTTGCATTGCTATATTCTCGGCCACCAGCTGGGCGTCAAGGTCCGGCTTGCGGATCTCGTGGATCTCGATGAAGCTTTCCTTTCCCGCAATCGAGACGAGGTCCTTCTTGAGTTTTTCTATCTCGGCGCCCTTCTTACCGATCACGATACCGGGCCTCGCGGTAAAAATGTTGACCTTTACCTTGTCAGCCGCCCGCTGGATCTCGATTCGCGAAACGCCGGCAAAGCGAAGCTGCTTGCGCAAAAACTTACGTATCTCCAGGTCCTGGTGCAGCAGCTCGGCGTAATCCTTGTCCGCGTACCACCGGGAATCCCACGTCTCGGTGTAACCGAGCCTGAAGCCCTTAGGATGTGTTTTCTGTCCCACTCTATTTCCTGTTTGTCACGGTTCTACCTGAACCGCGGACTTTTCAGCCCTGTTCGTCCACCACCACTGTTATGTGGCTCGTTCTCTTGGCAATCGGCGTCGCCCGTCCCTGGGCACGGGGGCGCCAGCGCCAGTTTATGGGCCCACCGTCTACCCAGACCCGCTTCACCACGAGCCGGTCGACATCCACGTTCTGGGTGTCGCGAGCGTTGGCTATGGCTGACCGCAGGGTATCGGCGACAATGGCCCCGGCCTTCTTCTCACTCAGGTCAAGGATCGCGAGGGCATCGGAAACCGGCAGCCCGCGAACCTGGTCCACCACCAGTCTCGCTTTGCGCGGCGACAACTTGGCGTAACGCAATACGCAACGACTCTCCACCTACCTGACCTCTCCCTTTCTCGTACCGGTGTGCCCGCGGTAGGTCCGGGTGGGCGAAAATTCCCCGAGCTTGTGCCCGACCATATCCTCCGAAATCAGTACCGGTATGAACTGCCTGCCATTGTGGGTGGCGATCGTGTAGCCAACCATGTCTGGCGTCACCGTTGAACGGCGCGACCAGGTACGTATCGGCCGCCTGTTACTCACGTCCTGCGCTTCTATCTTTTTCATCAGATGAGCGTCCACGAACGGTCCCTTTTTAATTGATCTAGGCAATTCAGTCCTTTCCTCCGTTTACCTGGCGCCGTTACCTGCGCTTCCGACGCGCCACGATATACTTGTCGCTGTGACGCTTGCCCCTGGTCCTGTAACCCTTGGTCGGTTTGCCCCACGGTGTGGTGGGGTGATTTCCCTTCGACCGGCCCTCGCCACCACCGTGCGGGTGATCGACCGGGTTCATAGCAACACCTCGTACACTCGGCCTGCGTCCCGCCCAACGAGCGCGACCGGCCTTACCAATCTTGACGTTCTCGTGCTGCTGGTTACCCACCGACCCTATGGTGGCCCGGCACACCCGCCTCACGTTGCGAAGTTCACCCGAGGGCAGTCGAAGCAATACGAAGTTGCCTTCGCGGGCCACGATCTGGGCTCCGGTGCCGGCGCTGCGCGCCAGGGCGGCTCCCGCACCCGGCTTCAACTCTATGGCATGGACCACGGTTCCCAACGGTATCGAGCCCAGCTCCATGGTGTTGCCAACCTTTATGTCCGAACCCTCGCCGGCGACTACGGTGTCACCCACCGACAGGTTCGCAGGCGCGAGGATGTATGTCTTGGCGCCGTCAGCGTAGTGCAGCAGCGCGATCCTGGCCGAGCGATTGGGATCGTACTCGATCGAAGCAACCTTTGCCGGCACACCATCCTTGCGCCGACGGAAATCCACCAGCCGGTAGCGACGCTTGTGCCCGCCCCCGCGGTGCCTCATCGTTATGCGTCCGTTGACGTTGCGGCCGCCCGAACGGTGCTTTCCGCTGGTCAGCGATTTCTCGGGAGTCGAGCGCGTGATCTCCTCGAAATCGAGGCTGGTCTGGAAGCGCCTGCCCGGCGAAGTTGGTTTGTAGGTCTTGATAGCCATCGTCTATTATCTTTCCCTGCTGCGCTTTACGCGCCTCAGACCTTCTCCATGAGGTCAATAACCTCACCCTCGGCCAGGGTAACGTAAGCCTTCTTCCACGCCCTCTTGCGTCCGAGCACCTTGCCCCGCCTCACCTTGCGTCCCAGGTAATTCATCGTACGCACCGAGGCCACCTTGACCTCGAAGAGTTTCTCGACGGCTTTCCGTATGTCGTCTTTGCCGGCACGGGTATCGACCTCGAACACGACCTGGCCGAGCTCGCCCACGTCGGTTCCCTTTTCGGTAACCATCGGCGCCTTTATTACGTCGCGAAGTTCCATGTCAGGCAGCCAGCCTCCGTTCGATTGCTTCGACCGCGGCCGGCACGAGGAGCAGGGTCTCGTGCTTGAGCAGGTCGTACACGTTTACACCATCGACGAGCACCACGCTGACACCGGGCAGGTTGCGAGCCGACAATGCCACGTTGGCGTCCATCTCGGCCAGGACCACCAGCACCGAACCCGACACCGACAGCGAATCGAGTAGCTCTTTCATCTGCTTGGTACGCGGTGCCTCGAAGGAAAAATTATCCACTACCTTGACCTGGCCGTCCCTGGCTTTCTGCGACAGGGCGCTGGCCAGCGCTGCTCGCCTCGCCTTGCGCGGCAAGCGGTAGCCGAAAGACCGCGGCTGCGGGCCGAAGGTTATACCGCCACCTCTCCAGATCGGGGAACGGCTGCTGCCGGCACGCGCGCGACCGGTGCCCTTCTGTTTCCAGGGCTTGGCGCCACCGCCACGAATCTTGCCACGGGTCTTGGTCGCCGCCGTTCCGGCCCGACTCGAAGCCCGCTGGGCCAGGACCTGGTCAAACATGAGGTAGTCGTTCACCCGGCTGCTGAATACCCGGGGAAGAGACAACCGCGATACTTCCTTGTTAGCAGAATCCACCACCGAGACTTCCACCGGCTCTATCTCGCGGCGCTTGCCCGCACCTTTCTTTATCTCAGCCATCCCTGTTTATCCCTTCACCGCGGGACGAATAAGAACCCGGCCGTTACGCGCACCGGGAACACCACCCTTGAGAAGAATCACTTCGTCCTCGCTGCGTACCGCGACGACGGTCAGGTTCTGTATGGTGCGCTTCAACGCTCCCATCTGTCCCGGCATCTTCTTGCCCTTGAAAACCCTGCCCGGGTAAGCGCAAGCACCGATGCCGCCCGGACCACGAAAGGATTCGTGGGTACCGTGGGTGGCCGTCTGGCCGGCAAACTTGTACCTGCGCACAACGCCGGAAAAACCACGGCCCTTGCTGCGCCCAGTCACGTCAACAAGATCGCCGGCCGAGAACACGTCGGCCGCACTTATCGACTGGCCTACTTCGTAGGCCGAGGGATCGTCGACCAGCAACTCGGCGAGGATCTCGAAGTCGCTGCGCCCAGCAGGTGACATCTGTCCGCGCACTGCCTTGCTGATGCGTTTTTCTTTACGTTTGCCGCTGCCGATCTGTATCGCGTTGTAGCCGTGGGTTTCTTCGTCGAACACGCGCACGACGGTCACGGGTGTCGCGCGCACAACTGTCACGGGCACTGACTGACCACCGTCGTCAAAAACGCGGGTCATCCCAATCTTGGTTCCAATTATTGCAGCCATTTTCTCTTCTCGATAAGCAGCCGCTAATGCAGCCGTATCTCCACGTCCACGCCGGCCGGAAGGTCCAGCTTGCCCAGCGAATCAATCGTCTGGTTAGTCGGCTCCAGTATGTCGATGAGCCTCTTGTGGGTTCTGATCTCAAACTGCTCGCGCGACTTCTTGTCAACGTGCGGCGAACGGTTAACCGTAAAGCGCTCTATCCGGGTAGGCACGGGAACCGGGCCCGAAACAGTGCCCCCGCCCCTGCGAACGGCGTCCACGATCTCCCTGACCGACTGGTCCAGGATACGGTGATCGTAACCCTTGAGGCGTATTCTTATGCGCTGGCTTGTCATTTATTATTCTCCGCCGCCTCCGCCTACTCGGTGATCTT
>DBZX01000076.1:60669-60958 GCA_002311335.1 bacterium UBP10_UBA1149 | reverse complement strand
CACCATCTCACCCGTGTGATGGCCGCGCACCTCGTCAAGGAGAACATCCTCGTCAACGCGATCGCACCCGGTCCGTTCCCGACCTGGATGCTCTCGGCGGGCGTCGGATTCGGCGGCAAGGTCGAGGGACAAGACTGGGACGCGGTCGGGCGCAGCAACCCTCGCGGCCGGGTCGGGACGATGGAAGACATCGCGGGAGTCGCCATCTTCCTCTCGTCCCGTGCGGGCGCTTTCACGGTAGGCGACACCATCACCTGCGACGGCGGCACGGTCGCGTCGTCATGAGCCA
>DBZX01000076.1:58215-60487 GCA_002311335.1 bacterium UBP10_UBA1149 | reverse complement strand
GACCAGCGCGGCCACGGCGGCTCGTCGAATCCCGGCGATCCGGCCACCTACACGCTCGACCAACTGTCCGCCGATCTCGCCGCGACGCTGCGTGAGTGCGACGCCGACCCCTGTGACCTTCTGGGCCATTCGATGGGCGGCATGGTCGCGCTCCGTTACGTACTGGCGCACCCGGAACGTGTCAGCTCCCTCATCCTGATGGACACCGCCGCGAGCGCACCCGAATTTCCCGGGCCCGCGCGACAGATGATGGAGGGCGTGGGCGAGCTCGCGCGCTCCTCCGGGATGGCCGGCGTTGCGGAGATGATCCGCAGCACCATGGAGGGCGGCGGCGGCCTGGGCGCTCCGCCGGTCGCAGCGGCGGACGCCTTCGACACCTCCTTCGATCGCGTGCGTCCGAAGCTCGACCAGATGGACCCCGAGGCCTTCGCGACGCTCGGAAAGGTGTTGTTCGAGCAGGAGTCGGTCGTCGATCGCCTGTCCGAGATCCGCTGCCCAACGACCGTGATCGTCGGCCAAGCCGACGGGCCCCTGCTGCCTGCATCCCAGGTGCTCGCCGACAAGATCGCCGGCGCCACGCTCGTGATCGTCCCCGAGTCGGCCCATCAGCCGCAACTCGAGAACCCGAAGGTCTGGTTCGAAGCCGTCGAGGATCACCTGCGCCGCGCACGCGGAACCGTCTAAACCCGAAGCCCGGATCTTTGGGACGGGAGTTCGAAGCTTGAGCCTCTCACTCGCAGGTAAGACCGCGATCGTCACCGGCGCAGGCCGTGGGATCGGCCGGGCCACCGCACTCGAACTCGCGCAACTCGGAGCCAGCGTCGTCGTTAACGACCTCGGAACCTCGACCGCCGGGATCGGTCACGACCCGTCTCTTGCCGAGGAAGTCGCGAGCGAAATCGCGGCCGCGGGTGGCCGCGCCCTCGCCAACACCGACTCGGTGATTGATTTCGAAGCCGCCGGCCGCATCACCGCGACCGCCGTCGAGCACTTTGGCAGCCTGGACATCCTCGTCAACAACGCGGGCCTCTCGGCAGGCGCGCCGATCTGGCAACTCGAGCCCGATGTCTTCGATCTCGTGACCGCCACTCACATCAAGGGCACCTACAACTGCACCCGGCACGCCGTGCCGCACATGAAGCCCAAGGGCTGGGGGCGAATCGTCAATCTCGTCTCGCGCTCGGGGCTGACCGGAGTGGCGGGCAACGCGGCCTACGGCACCGGCAAGGGCGGCATCTTCGGTTTCACGAACGTCGTCAGTCGCGACCTCGCCGGGTTCGGGATCACCGTCAACGGGGTGAACCCCTCTTCTACCGATACGCGCATGGTGAGCGAAGCCATCGAGGCTGCCGAACGCGAGGGGGGCGCGATGGCGGAGCGCGCCGCGAACCTCAAGGCCGTGCTGCAAGCGCCCGGGGAAGTTGCGGTGCTGATTGCCGCACTGTGCTCGGAGCAGGCCGCATCGATCAGCGGGCAGTTCTTCTTCGTTCGAGGCAGCGAGGTGGGATTGTTCCAGCCGCTTTCTCTCGTGCAGACGACATCCCGTGAGGCGAAGTGGACTGCGGCCGATCTCGCCGACGCGATCGCCAAGCTGGAGCCCTATCCCCTGGACTCGCCCTACTAGCCGAGCCGTATCGGCTCAGGGTCTGAACTGGGGCAGCACCTTCTCTCCGAGGATGCGAATCGACTCGAGGGTCTTTTCGTGTGGTGTGTGCCAACCCACCACCGGAACCAAGACGAGTTGATCGATGCCGATGTCCGCGAAACGCTTGATCGTCGCGCTCACCTCGTCGGGGTTGCCGACGCAGATTCCGTTCTGGTGCAGGAACTCGGGCGTGGTGTCGCCTTCGGCGAAGGGGCCGGTAATGGTCGGATCCTGCGCCACCTTGTCGATGATCTGTCGGAGCCGTGTCTGGCTGATCGGCCGCTGCTCGTCGGCGAGGTGTTTCGCGAACTCGGGAATCGTGTCGAAATACACCGCGAAGCGCGGAGTCACCCACTCCGGTCTCACCGAATAAAGGGTACGAGCCTCATCCCCGTCCTCCAAACACAGAGCCGGCGCGATGGCCATGATCTTGTCGTAGACGAACTCTCCGACGGGCTGCGCAGTCTGGATGCTCGTCTTGTAGGTCTCGACCAGCGGTGCGAGTACCTGCGGATCGGAGAAGCTGAACATGGCGACGCCCAGGCCCATCTGCGCCGCGGTTTCGACAGTGCCCGGGTTGGAAGCGGTCACCCAGAGCGGCGGGTGCGGTTTCTGCACCGGCTTGGG
>DBZX01000076.1:52729-58108 GCA_002311335.1 bacterium UBP10_UBA1149 | reverse complement strand
GTGCCCGGGTTGGAAGCGGTCACCCAGAGCGGCGGGTGCGGCTTCTGCACCGGCTTCGGAAGTATGCAGCGCTCGGGGACCGAGAAGTGCTTCCCCTCCCACGAAAACAGATCCTGGGTCCACATCTTCGGGATGGCTCGGATGGCCTCCTCCCACATCTCGCGCGTCTGTTCGTTTCGCAAGCCGAAGGTGTTGACCTCGGTCGACCCACTTCCGCGCCCGGTACCGAGCTCGACGCGACCCTTGGTCAAGATGTCGATGGTTGCCATCTGTTCTGCGACACGAACGGGATGGTTGATGGCGGGGCAGAGGTTGAAGATCCCCGTGACCAGCCGGATGCGCTCGGTCAGCATTCCGACCGCAAGACACGACAGGTGCGACGCGGAATTGTGCGAATACTCCTCGAGGCAGTGGTGTTCGGGCGCCCAGAAGGTGTCGAAGCCCGCGCGATCCGCAGCGACCCCGATCTCGACGTCTCGCCGGATGCGCAGCGGCTCCGTCTCGTCCCACGGCCTCGGTCCTACTGACGCTCCCTGAAAGACTCCGAATTCCATGCGTTCAATCCTATCAGACGGCGAAGGCCACAAAGGACCGGTAGCTTCTCGACTTCGCAGCAGGAGGCAACCATGCTGGACATTCGAATCGTGGGCGGCACGCTGATCGATGGGACGGGCCAGAAACGACGCGATGCGGATATCGGCATCCGGGACGGGCGGATCGTGGAGATCGTCGAACCCGGTGCGCTCACGGAACAGGCACGTGAGAGCGTCGACGCAGCCGGGAAGGTGGTCTGCCCGGGTTTCGTCGACGTGCACACGCACTACGACGGCCAGGTCACCTGGGACCCGCTGCTCACGCCTTCGTTCTGGCACGGGGTAACGACCGTGGTCAGGGGCCCCCAGTCGGCGTATCAAGCAGGACAGTAACAACGGCTTCGGCCACGCGCGCTTGCTCGTCATCGCCGAGGTAGGCCGAAATGGGCAGGCTCAGCACCTCGCTGCAGGCCTGTTCAGTTGTTGTCAGCGCTACCGGCCCGGCCGAGTTGTCGGCAAACGCGGGTTGCTTGCTCAAGGGCTCGGGATAGTAGACCCCGCTCGCGATTCCCTGTTCGGCCAGGGCTGCTCGCAGCTGGTCCCGTCGCTGGTCGGCCACCCGCAGCGTATACTGCGCCCAGGCCGGCAGTGAGCCGGGTGCGGTCGTGGGCAGGGTGATGGCCGGATGCGGGCTCGCCTCGGCCGCCGCGGCGAGCAGTTGCCCGTAACGCTCGGCGAGTTCGCGGCGGCGGTTAAGTTCTTGTTCAAACAACGGCAACCTGCCCAGTAGTACGGCCGCCTGCATGGTGTCCATGCGCGCGTTCAGGCCCACGCGCAGGTTGCGGTAGCGGTCGCCTCCCTGGCCGTGTTCGCGTATGGACCTGAGCAGGTCAGCGGTATCGCTGTTGCTCGTGAACACCATGCCGCCGTCACCCCAGCAGCCCAGCGGCTTGGCCGGAAAGAAACTCGTGGCGGCGTCAACACCGAGGCCGCCCGCCATGCGCCTGCTGCGCGAAGCTCCCATCGACTGGGCGGCGTCCTCGAGCAGCAGCAGCTCGTGCCGGTCGCACAGGCGCCCCAGCGCCTCGTAGTCGGCCAGGTGACCGAACAGGTCCACGGCGATGACGGCCCGCGGGGTGGCCTGTGCAGTTTTCGCCGTGGCAGCGATGGCGGCGGACAGCGAGTCGGCGCTCATGTTCATGGTCGCGGCGTCTATGTCGACAAACACCGGCGTGGCACCGGCCAGCGCCACGGCGCCGGCGGTGGCGGCAAAGGTAAAGGCGGGCACGAACACCGCGTCGCCCGGCCCTACGCCGTGGGCCATGAGCAGCATCAGCAGCGCGTCGGTTCCCGACGAGCAGGCCACCGCGTGGTGGGCGCCGGTAAACTCGGCGAGCGCCGCTTCGAGCTCGGCTACTTCGGGCCCGTTGATGTAGCGGCCCGACTCCATCACGCGATCGAGACGCGGTTGAACCAGGGGCCGCAGCACCGCGTCCTGCGCGGCAATATTCACCATCGGTATGTTCGGGTTGTCAGCCATGGGGACGCTTCCTTTCTACAGGGGCGGCGAGGGGCTAGAAATGCCACATTATGACGCAATTTGACAGAGAAGAAGTGCAAGCCGCCTTCGCGACGCGCCTCGAGATACAGGAACGTGACGACTGGGTTGCCTTCGCCGATACCTTTACCGGTGACGCCGTCTACGTGGAACACCACGAGGGCACCTTCCGCGGCCACGCCGCGATAAAGGAATGGCTGGTGCCGGTCATGAAGCTCTGCGAGGGCTGGACCTATCCCAACGAGTGGGTGGTCATTGAAGGCAACCGGGTTATCTACAAGTGGTGGAATCGCCTGCCGGGTAAGCGCAGCGACGGCAGCTACTACGAGTTTGCCGGCATCTCGGTGACCGAGTACGCGGGCGACGGTAAGTTTAATTTCCAGGAAGACCTCTACAACTGGGAAGAGACCATGGCCGTGATGACGCAGTGGAGCGAGGACAACAAGGCTGCTGACGGCAACGACGTAGCTCGGTGAGCGCGGGGCCACTCGAGGGACGGCGCGCGCTGGTAACCGGTGCGGCGTCGGGCATAGGCGAGGCGACAGCCCGCCTGCTCTTGGCCCAGGGCGCGCGCGTGGCGCTGCTCGACCGCGACGGTGAGCGGCTTGGCGCCGTGGGCAAAAGCCTCGACTCGCTGGCTCTTGAAGCCGACGTGTGTGACGAGCAGGCCGTCGCGCGAGCGGTCGGCGAGGCCACCGACGCGCTGGGTGGCCTCGACCTGCTGGTAAATAACGCCGGCGCCGGAAACCTGGCGCGCTTTGAAGATCACGATGCCGACGACTGGCAGCGCGTGCTGTCGGTCAACCTTGCGGCCGTTGCTACCGTCACGCGCGCGGCGTTGCCTGCGCTTCGGGCGGCCGGCCCCGGGGCAGCAATCGTAAACAACGCGTCGGGCAGCGCCCCGAGGCCAACCCGCGGCGAGTCGGCCTACTCGGCGGCCAAGGCCGGCGTGGTGGCGCTCACCCAGGCCCTGGCCCAGGAATTCGCACCCGACATCCGCGTGAACTGCGTGTCGCCTGGCGTTATTCGCACGGCCATGACCGAGCCGCTGTTCCAGATCGAGGGCTTGCTCGAGCCCGTCAACGAAGCCACGCCGCTGGGCCGCGCGGGCACGGCCGAGGAAGTGGCGGCGGTCATCGCCTTCCTCGCCGGCCCGGGCGCGGCTTTCGTCACCGGCCAGAACCTGGTCATCGACGGCGGCATGTCGCTACCCCAGGCCGGCATTGACCAGGTGCTCAAGGGCGTGGTTGGAGGCTGACCCCGCTCACCCTCCAGGAGCCCCGGCCGGCATGGCTTGCCCCGGCGCTAGCGGGCGCGGCCGGCCGCTGAATTCACGCGAGAACGCGAAGCCCAGCGCCACAACCAGCAGCAGCGCGGCCGCCACCAGGTAGGTGGACTGGTAGCCGGCAACGGTCGCGAGCCGACCCAGTCCCCACGCACCGGCCGACATGCCTCCGTAGAAGGAGGCGACGAACAGCGCCATCATCCTGCCGTGCTCCCGCGCGGGAGTTACCGACAGCACCATGCCGTGCAGCGACGGAAAGAACAGGCCGTGGGCCAGGCCCAGCACCAGGCCCGCCAGCTCGAGCGCGTCGGCTCCCAGCAGCGGCGTTACCGCGACGGCGGCCACGTACACGTGCAGGGAGACCACGGCCGTGCGAAAGCGTCCCAGGCGATCCGGAAGACCACCGAGCAGCAGGCGCACTAAGACCGCGGCCCCGGCGTAGGCTGCAAAGAACCCGGCCACGTGATCGCGACCGAGCTCGAGCGCCATGGGCGGCGTGAAGGTAAACATCACCCCGAAGGCGCAGCCGGTAAAGGCCGACACCAGGGCGTACTGTCGAGTTTGCCTGCGAGCCATCATCGCGCGTCCCGTGCCCCGGGCGGCCGGCGTCGCCGGAACGGCTGCGTCGCCTCCCGGGACGGCGAGCGCAAGTCCGGTAGCCAGGGCGGCTGATGCCGCCGCTATGGCGAATACCAGCTGCCAGCCGGCGGCGTGGGCCAGCGGCTCCATGAGCGCGGGCGCTATGGCGTTCATCACCAGCATGCTGGCGCCGACCAGCCCCATCGCCTCGCTCAGCCGTTCGCGAGGGGCCAGCCTGGCAACCAACGCGTTGAGCGCGGTGAAGACCACGGTGAAGGTGGCGCCGTGCACGGCTCGCAGCAGGTACATGGCCGGGCCCACCGACTCGACGAAATAGAATGCCGCCGCCGACAGCGCCATCGTGGCCGAACCCATGGCGGCCAGCCGCCCCAGCGCCACCCGGTCGGCCCAGCGGGCAACCAGCGGCGCGGCCAGGACGGTGGCCAGCGCGCAGGTGGCCGTAACCGATCCGATGGTATCGGCGCTGGCGCCCAGGTCACCAGCCAGCCACGCGGGCAGCAGGTAGAAGCTCGACATGGCAAACCCGTACGCTGATCCGCAGGCCAGCGCGGTCAGCATGGCGCGGTTAAGCAGGGCCGGCCGGGTATCGCGGGAACGATTCTTCCCACGGGCGTTATTGTTTTGTCTTTGCGCATTCATGGCGTTCGGACCCGCGCCGCCAGCTGCCGGGGGCCGTCGCTTCGCGCAACAAAAAAGCCCTCCGGTCGCCTGTGCGACGGGAGGGCCATTCTCCTTGCCGTTTATCCTGTTGGTCAGGTAATCGGCTGCAGCCCTCCCGTGCCATTGGCGAGGCAGATCCACACCACCGCCTGCTTGTGGAAAGCGGTGGTCGCGGTCAGGACGCCGGTTATCGGCGTTCCCGGCATAGAAAGTGAGAGGGAGAACTGCATTGCAGAGATATTACTCGCTGCAGTTTGTATCGGCAAGCAATCGGGGCCGTGTGGCGGCCGTTTTTAAGCCGAAAGTTTTCTTGCGGCGACGATAGTGCTGCGCGCGCACAAGGTGCGCCAGCTGTTCATCGCCGCGAGCGCTGTAGAGTTGTCGGCCAGCAGGCCGGGGGTCTTGCGCGCCATGCGACGCCGCGACTTCCACTCTGACAGCTTGATCAGCGGCCAGGCCAGCGGCAGCATCGCCAGGGCCGAGCTCTTGAAGCGGTCGTGGTGGTGGGTCACCTGCTCGAAGCCGGCCCGCGCCATTCCCCAGTTCACGTAGTAGGGGTGCATGGGCATTATGTGTCCTGACAGGTAGCGGGCCGATTCTTCGTCGGTGGCCAGGGGCCCGAACAGCATCCAGAAGCCCCGTCCGGCAAACGCCAGCCTTGAGTTCAGGTTGAGCAGGTTGGGCGTTGTCACCACGGCCAGGCCGCCGGGCTTGAGCACCCGGTAGATTTCGCGCAGGAAGGC
>DBZX01000076.1:30857-52673 GCA_002311335.1 bacterium UBP10_UBA1149 | reverse complement strand
ATGACCTCCACCGAGTACACGCAGTCGAAACTCGCGTCGTCGTAGGGCAGGGAGTCCATGAAACGCATGCCGCGGCACTCGACTCCCTCGCAGTCAAAGTAATCGGGAAACAGGTCGCAGGCTGCCAGCACCTGCCCGGGATCGAGGCCATCGGCGCGTGCGCGTTCGGCCAGCAGGCCCGCGAGGTAGCCGTTGCCCGCGCCCAGGTCGAGCAAACGACGGCCGCGCAGGCCTCCTTCGGACACCAGTTCGAGTACGCGCGCGTTGGTGGTGGGGTTTGAAAGTGGTTGCGGCTCCATGCTCGTCTTACTCTCGTCGGCTCACCGGGGGGCGCGCCAATCGTTTCAGCCGGCCTGGCTCGCGGGCAGAAGGTAGAACCACAGTGGCTGTGCGACGCCCGCTTCTTTCATGGCGGCGGCGGCGGCGCGTATGACCTTGCCGGTTTCGGTCTGGCGATATATCCAGTTCTCGGTCTGCCGCGCTGCGGGCACGTGGTCGGCCAACTGCATGGCCGCCAGCTCGTAGTAACAGCGCAGGTCGTGTCCGGCGGCCAGCACGTCTCCCCGGGGATCGGCGCCCTGTTTCTGGTCTTTCTGCGGCTGGTCACTCATGCGCGAGAATTACCGCAGCGCCGCCGAAGCCGAAAGGCCGGTGTGCCTGTACGGTGGCAACGGGCTATAGCTGTTGCCGGGAGAAAGGGGCACACACCATGGAACTCACGCAGGTAGCAGATTCGGTTTACGCGGTTACGCAGCTCGGCAAACCCACCGTGCTCGGCTGGAGCAACTCGGGCCTGGTCGATTCGGGCGACGGGCTGGTGGTTGACACCTTCTGGGACCGCCCACTTACCGACGAGCTGTTAGGGCTTTACGCGGGCGTTCGCCCGGAGCGCCCCGGCACCCTGGTGAACACCCACCACAACGTCGACCACACCGGCGGCAACTCGGCCATGCACGGCGCTCGCATCATTGCCCACGCCAACTGCGCGGCCGCCATGCAGGTCGAGGCCGGGATGCACGGCTTGTTCCAGGCCCTGGCCGACGCTGACCCGGCCACCCTCGAGCCCGCGCAGGCTGCGCTGGCCGAGGAGCTGCGCCCTTTTGACCACGCAAGCGTCGAGCTGGAGCTGCCCACCGAATCGGTCGTGGAGGCCACCGAGCTTGAACTGGGCGGCACGCTAGTGAGGCTGATCCCCATGGGCCCGGCGCACACCGACAACGACATGGTCGTTCACCTTCCGGAGCAGAACGTGCTGTTCACCGGCGATCTGCTTTTCAACCAGTGCACGCCCATAGGCTGGGCCGGCACGACGCAGCTGTGGATGGACTCGCTCGACGCCATGGTGGCGCTCGAGCCCGAGGTGGTAGTGCCTGGCCACGGGCCGGTGTGTGATACTGACGGCTTGCTGGGTCTGCGCGATTACTTTGCCTACGTGTTGCGAGAGGCGCGCGTGTTTTTTGACCGCGGGGTGGCGGTGGACGACGCCTGCCGGCAGATAGACCTCGGGCCTTACGGCGAGTGGGAGGCCCCCGAGCGACTGGTGTTCAACGTGCAGCGCGCTTACAACGAGTTTGCCGGCGACACTGCCGCCACCATAGACGCGGCCGACATGATGTCGCGCGCGTTCGCCCTCAAGCCCGCCCTCAAGCCCGCGCGCTGACAATCCAGCTGCGGCCGGGCATGATCACGCCGCGCTCGGCGCTGTAGTAAGGCTCGAGTGCTTCGCGCACCGCGCCGCGGGCGGCCTCGGCGGCCTGGGCGTCGGCCTCGCGCACGGCCTGCGCGGCTGGCCCCATCTGCAGCATGAACTCGACCGTCTGGTCCAGCTCGGCACCGCCGCCGACTTCCATTTCCACTTCGAAGGGCTCGACCAGCACGTCACCGAAGCCTGCCCCGGTGAGCAGTCCGAGCAGCCGCTCGCGGTCGGCGAAGGCGAACGGCCCGGGCGCGTGCGGGTCGGTGGGTGCCTCGACGTCAACGTGGGCCATGGCCGCACGCGTGGGTTCGAACATCCACGGGTTTTCGGTGATGGCCTGCCAGCACACGAAGGACATCCTGCCGCCGCCTTCTATTGCGCGCCCGAGGTTACCGAGCGCAGCCAGGGGGTCGTCAAAGAACATCACCCCGAAGCGTGAGTACGCGAGGTCGTAAGCCCCCGGCTCAAAGTCGTATACCTGGGCGTCGGCCACGAAGGCCTCGATGTTTTTAAACCCGCCGTCCGCGGCACGTTCGTTGGCCCGCGCCACCATGGGCGAAGACACGTCCACGCCCGTAACGCTGCCGCTCTCGCCCACATCCTCGGCCAGTTCGAGCAGTGTCTGTCCGCAGCCGCAGCCGACGTCGAGCACCGACTCGCCCGCGGAGGGCGCGCCGCGACGCCGGGCCTCGACCCCCAGCGGGCCTATCAAGCGGTCGAGCGAGTCCTGCATGGCCACCCAGCGCGGGCCGGCGGTCTGGTCCCAGTAGTCGATCTGTTTTTCGTTGGCCGTGGTCGCGCTGCTGTCGTCTTGCATGCGTGGGTTTTTGCACGCTTGCAGTGGATTGGAAAGCACTTGGGCCCGGTCGTCGGCCGCGTGGCGGAGAGAAGCTCGCCGTCCGCGAAACAAAAAAATACCCCCGCGGCTATCGGTGGTGGGCCGCCGGGCAGGCTACAATGGGGGGAGTGCTCCAATCCATGACAGAAGAAGAACATCCCGATGACGTGCCTGGACCGGCGCTGCTCGACATGGCCTATTCGCTGATGCCATCGTTGGTCACGCGTGCGCGCGTGCCGAGCGATATCAACAGCGTGGAGACCATAGACCACGAGCGCGAGGTGCACCCGGCCGAGGTGGGCGCCGATTCGGTACTGCTCGAGAAATCATGGCAGGCCGCCCGCGAATTGTTTGCCAGTGGCATTCACCCGGCGGTGGGTATGTGCGTGCGTCGCCACGGGCGCATCATACTCAACCGGACCATAGGCTACGTGAGCGGCTCGGGGCCGGGTGACCCGGAAGACGTGGCGCCGGTCAAGGTGGGCCTGGACTCGCCCTTCAATATTTTCTCGGCGTCCAAGGCCATTACAGCCATGGTCATTCACCTGCTCGACGAGCGCCACTTGCTGCACCTCGATGACCCGGTGTGCGAGTACATCCCGGAATTCAACGTGCAGCAGAAAAAATGGATAACCATCAAGCACGTTCTCACCCACCGGGCCGGGCTGCCGCATCTCCCCCCGGCGGCTTTTGACCTTGACCATCTCGACGATCGCGACTGGGTGATCGGTCACCTGGCCGAAGCGCGCGTGAGCGGGCGCCCTGGACGTCGCCTTGCCTACCACGCCATCAGCGGCGGCTTTATCCTGGGTGAGATCGTGCGCCGCGTGACCGGCAGGAGTATCCGCGAGGTGCTGGGCAGCGAGATACTCGACCCGCTTGGTTTCGAGGGCTTTAACTACGGGGTGGCGGCCGACAAGCTGGGCAGCGTGGTGCGCAACTACCACACCGGCCTGCCTTTGCTGCCGCCGGTATCGACGGTGTTGAAACGAGCCCTGGGCATCGATTTTAACCAGGCCATAGAGATGACCAACGACAAGCGCTTTCTCACCGGCATCGTTCCGTCGGCCAACATCTGCGGCACGGCCGAAGAACTCAGCCGTTTCTACGAATTGCTGGCGGCCGGTGGCACGCTCGGCGGAGTGCAGGTGTTCAACCCGCTCACCATACGCCGGGCCACGATGGAGCAGTCTTACCTCGAGTTTGATTTCACCCTGGGCGCGCCAATACGTTACGGCATGGGGTTCTTCCTGGGTGGTGAATGGATCAGCGTCTACGGTCCCGACACGAGCAAGGCCTTCGGGCACCTCGGTTTTACCAACGTGCTGGGTTGGGCAGACCCGGAGCGTCGCATATCGGTGGGGCTGGTCACCAGCGGCAAGCCGGTGTTGTACCCCGAACTGTTCCACGGCTGGAACCTCTTGCGCTACCTCGGGCAGGCCTGCCCCAGGGTTCGCGAGGTCAACTGACAGCGCCGCGCGCTCTTCAGCTTGCCGACCAGCGGGACGTGGATTCGCAGCCCTTCCGGTGACATAACCACGCTGTGAGTACTCGCAGGCCACGCTTCGTATTGGCACTCGTCGTGGTGGCGCTGTCGGCCACCGCTCTTGAGCTGGGGCGCTTGGCGCTGGGTGGCCCGGCCGACTACTCGCAGGCACTTTTCGGTTGGCGCTTCAGCGGTAACGTGGCCACCCTCGTGCTGCTGGTTCACCTGGCGGTGTGGTTGCCCGGTGCCTGGGGGCTGTGGACTCGCCGTGTCTGGGCCAGGTGGCTGGCCATGGCTTACCTGGGATACCTGCTGGGCTGTTTCATGATCTGGGGCGTACGCGATGTCCGTCAGCTGGGCGCGGGGTGGGCACTGGTTTGGCACGCGGCGCTGGTGCCGAGTGCGACCTTCGCGGTGGGTTTCCTCTGGCAGGGGGGCCGCTATTTTAAATCCGGCGCTGTCGTTGACGAGGCGCAGCAGTGAGCCTGCCAGCTTGGAGGTCAGCTGCCTGAGAACTCGCGGTGTCGGCCTGCTTGCATCTGCCACCGGCTCCGAGCAGTGAAGATGTAATGCCGTCTCCCAGCCTGACCGCGGGCGCCGCCCTGGCGGGTCCCTACAGCTTTTCACGCGTGAACCAGTTCACGCAGTGCGCTCGTCGTTTTCGCTATCGTTATCTCGATGGTGTCAAGGAGGCCTTTCAGTCAGTTGAGGGCTTCATGGGCAGCCGCGTGCACGACGCAGCCGAGTGGCTGTTCAACGAGCGCGTAGATGGCCGCGAACACTCGTCCGAGGAGGCGGTGGAGTGGTACTGCCGCCGCTGGGACAAGATGCTCGCCGACCACGTGCCGCCGATTCGCGTCATCAAGGCCAACGACAACATGGAGTCCTACCGCCGCGAGGGGGCGAGGATTCTCAGCTCCTGGCACGCTACGCGCTTCTCTGTCGACCAGATGAAGACAATCGGTTGCGAGTACCACTTTGAAATAGAGCTGGCCAACGGCAGGTTCTTCCAGGGCTTCATCGATCGCCTGGCCAGGGACGACGAGGGTCGCCTGCACATCATCGACTACAAGACCGGCAAGCGAGTCCCGACTCGATTTGAGGGCAAGGAGGCCGAGCAGTTGCGAGCCTACGCACTGGCGATGTTTCGCGAGACCGACGACGACGAGGTCGAGCTGGTGCTCGATTTTCTCAAGCGCGGGCGCGTCCTGCGCGCGGTGGTACGCCGCGAGGAAGCCGACGAGATAGAATCAGGGCTGGTGCAGAAAATCGCGGCCATCGAAGCGGCGACGGTTTTTCCGCCCGACCCCGGAGTGCTGTGCAACTGGTGCGGTTACAACGACCTGTGCGACGCGGCATCGGCGGGCCTGTTCAGGACCCGGGCTTCCTGATAGCTGTCTTCTTTCCGGGCCGACAAAGGAGAGTACATTGGCTAGACTTGATTACCCCGACCTCGACACGCTCGACGAGCAGACCACCCGGCGCCTGAACGCGCTCGGCCGGCCGCTCAATATTTTTCGCATGCTGGCGTGGTCGCCGGGCCTGCTGGCGGGTTTTCAGGACATGGGCGCGGTGGTGCTCGGTGGCCTCGAGCTCGATGCCACGCTGAGGGAGATCGCCATACTTCGCGTGGCCCGCGTGGCCGGTGCCGGTTACGAGTGGGCCCAGCACGTTCCCATGGGCATGGCCTGCGGCGTGACCCAGGCCCAGGTGGACGCTCTCGAGCAGGGCGAGGCCGACTCCGACGCGTTTTCGGAACTGGAGCGCGACGTCATCGCGGCAGCAGACGAGCTGTTGGCTGACGCCCGCCTGGGCGACGCAACCCTCGAAAAACTTCGCGCCGCTCTCGGTGATCGCCAGGTGGTGGAGCTGTTGGTGGCCGTGGGCTTCTACACCATGGTGAGTCGTTTTCTCGAGAGCACCGGCGTGGAACTCGAGGCTGGCGGCGTGCCCGGCCCCGATGAGCAGCGGCGCGTGATGGATCGCGTCGGCGAAGCCTGAGTGGGCGTGGAGCGGCTCGGCCTGGGTGAGCGGGGTGACCTGCACCTGCTCGGCGGATCGCGCGGTGGCAAGTACCCATCGGGCAACTCGCTGCTGCTCGAAGACGACTTGTGCCTGGTCGTAGACCCGTCGCTCGACGTGGCCGAGGCCGGCGCGTCGGTCACGAGCCGCAAGGTCGACCTGGTCATCAACAGCCACGCGCACGAGGATCACTTTGCCGGAAACTCGGTCTTTGAAGACGCAGAGCTGATGCTGCACGAGAACGATGCCCCGCTCATGGCCTCGCTGGACGCGCTCATGGCCGGTTACGGCATGGACGAGGAGTTCGACACGCTGTGGCGGCAGATAACGGTAGACAAGTTCAACTTTCGCCCCCGTCCAGACGCGCGCTCAGCCGTGGACGGCGAGGTTATCGACACCGGACGTAACCGCGTGCACCTGCTGCACACGCCCGGCCACACGGCTGGGCACCTGGTAGTTCGTTTTGAGCCCGACGACATAGTCTTCGTGGGCGATCTCGATCTGACCACCTTCGGGCCTTACTACGCCGACGCCTCTGCGAGCCTCGACGAAACGGTTGCTTCGCTCGAGATGCTGCGTGACATGGCTCCAGGGTTGCGGGCCTTCGTGAGTTTTCATGAAGCGGGCGTCATAGAAGACGATCTCGTTGGCGCCGTCGACCGTTACCTGGCCGTGGTCGATCATCGCGACCGGCGCTTGCTCGAGTTGACCGAAGAGCCGCGCAGCCTGGGAGAGATCGCGCGTGAGTGCGTGGTGTACGGCAAGCGCTACGAGCACATACCCTGGCAGCCCTTCGCCGAGCGCGTGATGATGGAGCGGCACGCCGAGCGCTTGATCGCACGCGGCGAGCTGACCAGGGAAGAAGATGGACGCTTTCGCCGCGTATGAGCCAGGCGACTACTCGCCCGCGAGTTTGAGCAGCAGGCCGGCTGGATCCCACCAGGACATCAACGCGCGGATCTTACCGTCGTCGTTGAACTCGAATACGTCGATGCCTTCGCAGTCGGTCTCGCCTGACTCAGTGGTGGCAGTACCGGTCCAGTAAACGGCCGCGCCGCCCCTGCTCTGCAGCACCCGCTCGGGACGCCGTTGGTAGGATGAGAACGGCCCGGTGAACTGCTTCCACAATTCGGCTATGGCCTCGTGGCCCTCGGCTGCTGGCGAGTCGACGGGGTCGTGCACCACCGCGTCGGTGGCAAACAGGTCGAGCCAGGCGGCGAGGTCGCGCGAGGCCTGGGCCTCGTAGAGCAGGTCTATTACGTGCGTGATAGAGGGGTCTTCGAGAGTTGTATCCACAGGCTCTGCCTGCCCGCAGATGGCTGCCGATTCAAGCCGACCAAGCGCTTGGCCGCCTGTCTTGCGGGCTCCCGCAGTTGCCCCCCCGGCAAAGCCGCGTGTTTCGCGGGCTTTTCGCCGATGTGGAAAAATACGATAAGAAACAAACACTTAGAGCGACCCATCCGGTTGGGGGGGTAGCCCTCGGCGGCCTCCACCCCTGGCTCGACGAACTGCGCTCTGCTAAATCGCGGGCAAGCCGAGCCTGCTCGGGGGTCGGTGCGAAATCGACTGGGATTCGCTCTGCAAGTGGTGCAATCTTGAGTCACTGCCATTCTCCTTCACACGACCTACGGCAGGGGGAGCCTCACTTCGGAGAGGCTCCCTTTTTTTTGGCCTTCCCCGAAGCTGAATAATACAGTAAAAACAAAATAAAGGGCGGGCAAGGCAGGTCGAGGGGGCTGGCCTGTCGGCCCCCTGGCTTGTGTACCGCGGCTGACCCGTCTAGCACGGCACTGTTATGGCTCAATCAAATCCTGATCTTCTCGTCATCGGCGGCGGCAGCGGTGGATTGGCCACGGCCAAGCGGGCGGCGTCTTACGGCGCGCGCGTGCTGTTGGTCGAAGGCGACCGCCTGGGCGGCACCTGCGTCATACGCGGCTGCATTCCCAAGAAGCTGATGTTCTTTGCGGCCTCGTACGCCCACTCGGCCCATGACGCGGCCGCTTATGGTTGGCGATCCAGCGGCCCGGCCGAGCTCGACTGGCCGGCACTGGTGGCCGCTCGCGACGCCGAGGTCGGCAGACTCGAGGGCGTGCACGAGCGCTTGCTGGCCGAGGCCGGCGTGGAGTTGCTGCACGGCAGGGCCAGGCTTTGCGGTCCGGGCAGCGTGCAGGTCGATGGCCGTGAGATAAAAGCAGACAGGGTGCTGCTCGCTACCGGCAGCCGGCCCGTGCTGCCCACGCTGCCGGGCGTGGAGCACGCGATTACCAGCGATGGATTTTTTGAACTCGCCGAGCAGCCGGCGAGAGCCGTGGTGGTCGGTGCCGGCTACATAGCCGTTGAGCTGGCCGGCGTATTATCGGCGCTCGGTACCGACACCTCGCTCGTCTACCGGCGTGAGCTGCCACTTCGCGGCTTCGATGAAGACATCCGCGCCGAACTGGCCGAGCGCATGGGTGATTCGGGTATAAAACTCTGTGCGAACAGCGTGGTCGAGGGCATAGAGCGCGGCGATGGCGGGCTGACCGTGCAGTTGAAAAGCGGCGAACAGGCGTCTGAGATCACGAGCGACGTGGTCCTTTATGCAACCGGGCGTAAGCCTGACACCGAGGGCCTGGGCCTCGAAGCGGTCGGCGTGGCCACGGGCCCGCAGGGGCAGGTGCTTGTGGACGAGGGCTTGCGTAGCAACGTTGAGGGGGTGTTTGCCGTGGGCGATCTCACCGGGCGCGTGATGCTGACACCGGTGGCCATACAGGAAGGTCGCGCGCTGGCCGACCGCGAGTTCGGCGGCAAGGACAGCGTGATGGACTACGAGGGCATACCCACGGCGGTGTTCAGCGAGCCGCCCATAGCCACCGTGGGTCTGAGCGAAGAACAGGCGCGCGAACGTTGGGGCGAAAATGGCGTGCGCGCCTGCAGCACGCGCTTCAATCCGCTGCTGCACTCGCTCACCGGTCGCCGCGCGCCGGTGTTCATGAAACTGGTCGTGCGCGAAAGCGACGACACGGTGGTGGGATGTCACATGACCGGACCCGACGCGCCCGAGATCATACAGGGCGTAGCCGTTGCCATGAAGGCCGGCGCTACCAAGGCCCAGTTTGACGCCACGGTGGGCATTCACCCGAGCAGCGCCGAAGAACTCGTCACCCTCTGAAGGGGATCACGCTCCTTCGATCAGTGCAGGGTGCGCGGCATGTTCAGCTCGAAGCGGGGTATGGTCACCCGGAAGGTCTCGCCATCCTCGCCTATCATGCCGTAGCTGCCCTGCATGCTGCCATCGGGACAACCCAGTATCGCACCGCTGCTGTACTGGTGTTCCTCGCCTGGTTCGAGCACCGGCTGTTCCCCGACCACGCCTTGGCCTTCCACTTCGCGCACCGAGCCGTCCTGCTCGCTGATAACCCAGTGGCGGTCGAGCAGCTGTACGCTGTGCTCTGACTGGTTGCCAATCGTGACGTGGTAGGCAAACACGTAGCGGTCCCGGGCCGGGTCGGACTGTTGGGCAATGTAGGCAACCCGTACCGCAATTTCGATTCCTTTTGTGATTTCACTGGGCACGCTTTCTTTTAGCAGCAGCCGCCGGTAGTGCGCAATTGGGATCGTGCAGCGGTGGCCGACCCGGACCCTGTTGACGCTGCGGGCCCCGTTCTGCGGGCCCCCGTTCCGCGGGCCCGATTGGAAGGGTACCCCCTTGGAATGGCAACTGTTCCGTGGGCAACGCCGCTGTGGCAAGCTGCCCCCATGCCGCTACATCATCGTACCTGCAACCTGTGTGAAGCCTGCTGTGGAATCCTCGTGGAGACCGAGCAGGACCGTGTCGTAAAAATCGAGGGAGACGAGAACGACCCCTTGTCGCGGGGCTACATATGTCCCAAGGTATTTGCGCTCGTCGACCTGCACGAAGACCCCGACCGCCTGCGTCGCCCGGTGATTCGCGAGGGCGACAGCTGGCGGGAAGTGGAGTGGGACGAGGCCTTTCGTGTCGCCGCGCAGGGATTGCACGCTGTGCAGAAAACCGGCGGTCGCGACACGCTGGCCACCTACTTCGGTAACCCCACGGTACACAACCTGCCGGCCCAGTTGTCGGCCGCCATGCTCATTCGCACGCTGGACAGCCATGTGCGTTTCAGCGCGTCGACGGTCGACCAGTTCCCCCACATGCTGGCGGCCCAGCAGGTGTTCGGTGGCCAGTTGACCATCGCAGTCCCCGACGTCGACCGCTGCCGAATGCTGATCATTATGGGCGCCAACCCGCTGGCCTCGAACGGTAGCTTCATGACCGCCCCTGGCATCCGTGGCCGCCTGCGGGCCATACAGAAACGCGGCGGCAAGGTGGTCGTCATAGACCCGCGCCGCACCGAGACCGCGCGCCTGGCCGATCGCCACCTGTTCATACGACCATCCACCGACCCGCTGTTGCTGCTGGCCATGCTCAACGTCATTTTTGCCGATGGCCTGGTTGCGCCCGGCGCGGCCGACGGGCTGATCGACGGCGCTGAGCTCATCGAACAGCACGCCGCGAATTACACCCCCGAAGCAGTGGAGCTGCTCACGGGAATTGCCGCGGCCGACATCCGCGAGCTCGTCAAGGATTTTACCGACGAGCCGGCGGCGGCCGTGTACCCCCGCATCGGCACCTGCCTGCAGCCCTACGGCACGCTGGTCAGCGTGCTGTCCCTTGCCGTTAACCTGCTCACGGGCAAGGTCGACCGGGAAGGCGGCCTGATGTTTCCCCACGCCGCGATACCCAACCGTTCGCGTGGCAGGTACGGTCGCTGGAAGTCGCGGGTGCGCGGCATGCCCGAGTTCGCCGGCGAGATCCCAGCGGCCACCATGGCCGAAGAAATGGATACGCCTGGTGAAGGGCAGTTGCGTGGCCTGGTCACGATGGCCGGCAACCCGGTATTGTCTACGCCCAACGGTCGGCGACTGGAGGGCGCGCTGGAGGGACTCGACTTCATGGTCAGTCTCGACCCCGCGCTCAACGAGACCACCAGGTTTGCCAACGTGATACTGCCGCCGAGAAATTCGCTCATGAATCCGCAGTACAGCCTGGCGTTTCATCAACTGGCCGTGCGCGACACCGCTCGTTTCAGCCAGCCGGTTTTTGAGGCCGCGGATGGCGAGCTGAGCGAGTGGGAAATCAGCCGTGGCTTGCTGTCCGAGCTCGTCCGGCTGCGTAACGAAGACGCCGCCGCTTCGGGCGGCGAGCCCGAGGCCGACCCCGCCCAGGCCATGTCGGCAACGGTTACCGAGGTGATCGACATGATGCTCGCCGGTGGTGAGCACGGGCTGACGGTTGAGAAACTCTCCGAGCATCCCTCGGGGCTGGACCTGGGTGCGCTCAAGACAGGTGGCCTGGCGCGGGTCGTGCTCCACGACGACGGACGCGTCAAGCTTGCCGGTGACATGGTCGAGGGAGAGCTCGAACGTCTGGCCGCTGACTTTGCCCGAAAAAGGGTGGGGCAGGTGACTGAGCCCGATGCCGAGGGCAACGGCATGCTGCTGGTTGGCCGACGGCACCTGCGGTCAAACAACTCCTGGATGCACAACTGTCCGAGCCTGGCCGAGGGCAAGCCCCGCTGCACGGCGCTGATCAATCCGGCCGATGCCTCGCGCCTGGACCTGGCGGATGGGCAGCTGGTGAGCGTTCAGAGCCGCGTGGGAAGGGTGGATATTCCGGTGGAGCTGAGCGACGAGATTATGGTCGGGGTGGTCAGCATTCCCCACGGCTGGGGGCACGACCGCCCCGGAACCCGCATGAAGGTGGCGGCAGAAGCCGGTGGGGTGTCGGTAAATGACCTCACCGACGAGGCCCAGACCGAGGGCCTGACGGGCAACGCGGTGCTCAACGGCGTGCCTGTAACCGTGGCTGCGGCTTGAGAAAGCGGGCCGCCCTGCAGCCGGGCGAGCTATTTGGGGGGCGATCGGGGGGGTGCGTCACGGTGGCTGTGCATTGCGCGAATAAAGTCAGCCGCCAACCGAAATATCTCTTGTCCTGCCGTTTCAGGGTGGTATCGTTGTCTTGCGGACGGGGCACACCGATCGGAGTCCCGGAACTGCATATAGAGCCGTCCTACTGAGGCGGTTCAGAAACGGGGGCGCAATAAGCACCCTTACTCCGGGGACAAGGTGAAGACCCTTGTTTCCGGAGTCGCTTTTTGGGCCTCTTTTCGCGTTTCCTCACCCGGCTCTATGACTTTTCCTGGCGGGATAACACGCGTTCCCCTTGCAAGGCAGCGGCATCGCTTTATGCTGTAACCGTTATGAAAGTTATTACAGCTGGCCCGCACCGGGCGATTTTTCTCGTCGTCCCTGCACTGCTTTGCGCCCTGGCGCTACCTGCCGCTGCCGCCGACGTGGTAGTGGACCACTGCGGCCAGCTGGTCGAAGCCGGCGACACGGGCTGGCTGCTCGATGATCTGGACTGCAGTGAGGTATCCACCGAGGGAGTAGTGCTGTCCGATCGGTCCAGGCTGCGTCTGGATGGCTTCAGCATTGTCGGCAACTCCGAAACCCGTACTCCCCGGCAGGGAGTGCGCTGCCTTTACGGAAGCATCTGCAGCGTGCTGGGGCCGGGCGAGATCAGCGGCTTTTCGGCCGCCGGCGTTGCCGGTACCCGCGTGCGCGTGCGCGACCTGCGCATCGTGGGCAACGGCAGGTCGGGCGTGGCCGCCTACCGGTGGGTGGTGGCCCGCTCGGTAGAGATTGAGCAGAACGGGCTCACCGGTAATCACGCCGGCTTGCACGCCGGTCGAAGGATCAGGGTGCGCGACTCGGTACTGGGCGAACATCCGGCGGGGGCCACGCTTACCGGCAACTGATATCCCGGCTGGCGCTTTCTCGCGCTGCCCGCCGCTGCGTTTACTACCGTGTCACTTGTAACAGCCGAAGGCCTGGAGATCGGGTTCGGGGGTCGCCGACTCCTCGACGGCGTTGACCTGCGCATCGGCGAGGAAGACAGGATCGGCCTGATCGGCCGCAACGGCACGGGCAAGTCGACGCTGATGCGCGTGCTGGCCGGACGCGTCGAACCCGACGGTGGCAGCATACGCTTTGCCCGCGCCGCCCGCTCGGGTTACCTGCCCCAGGAAATCGAGATCAAGGGAGGCAGCACGCTTATCGATTCGGTGCTCGACTCGGTGCCGGGACGCAGCGAAGTCGAGCAGATGCTCGCCGGCGTGGAAGAGGAGCTGACTATCGCTACCGACGAGCAGGAGCAGCTCGACCTCTCCCAGAAACTCGTTGACCTGCACGACGAGCTCGCCCACTTTGAAGCCCATTTTTCGCGACACGAGGCCGTCCGAATACTGGCCGGCCTGGGTTTCGTGGAGGCTGACCTCGAACGCGACCTGTCGGAGTTCAGCGGTGGCTGGAAGATGCGCGCGGTGCTCGCCGGCCTGCTCTACCAGAAGCCCGACCTGTTGCTGCTCGACGAGCCGACCAACCACCTCGACGTTCCCTCGGTGGCGTGGCTGGGTGGATTCCTGGTGCGCTGGAAGGGCGCGATGGTGCTGGTGTGCCACGATCGCGAGTTTCTCAACGAGCAGATCAACCGCGTGGTGTCCTACGAGATCGAAGGACTGCGCCAGTACACCGGCAACTACGAGCGTTACCTCCTGCTCAGGGCCGAGGAACGCGAGGTGCTCGATCGTAGAGCGACCAACATCGCCCGTGAACGCGAGCAGGCCGAGCGTTTTATCAATCGCTTCAGGGCCCAGGCCAACAAGGCGAGGGCCGTGCAGAGCCGCGTGAAAATGCTCGAGAAGATGGACGAGGTGACCAGGCTGCGCGAGGGCGGCACGCTTTCGTTTCGTTTTCCGGCTTGCGCTCGTGCCGGTGGCACGGTGCTGGCGGTAGAAGAGCTCAGCCATTCATACGGTGAGCTCAAGGTACTGAGCGACCTCAACCTGCAGGTGCGCCGCGGCGACCGCGTGGCCATCGTCGGGCCCAATGGTGCGGGCAAGACGACGCTGCTCAAGATCCTCGCGGGCGAGCTTGATCCCAGCACCGGGTTGGTGCGCAGCGGTGCCAACGTAAAATCGGGTTACTACGCCCAGCACGTGACCGACAAGTTACACCCTTCGGCCACCGTTCTTGACGAGGTCTATCGCGCTAGTTCAGGCGATGACATGGTGGCGGTGCGCAATGTGCTAGGCACGTTTTTCTTTTCGGGCGACGACGTCGACAAGAAAATCGCTGTCCTCAGCGGCGGCGAGAAAGCGCGCGTAGCGTTGGCCTGCATGATGGTCAATCCGGGCAACCTCCTGCTCATGGACGAACCCACTAACCATCTCGACCTCGGCTCGGCCGAGGCCCTGGCCGAGGCAATGGCTACCTTTGGTGGCACCATGATTTTCGTGAGCCACAATCGCGCCTTCGTGAACCGCCTGGCCACGCGCATCTGGGATATCGAAGCCGGGCATCTCGAGGAGTACCCGGGGAAGCTCAAGGACTACATGGAGCGCTTTCGCTATCGCTCGTTTGACGAAGAGGAAGACGCCGGCGCTTCACAGCAGCCGCCAGACAGGAAGGCGGCTGGCAAGCAGGCGGATGGCAAAAAAACCGCCGGCAGAAAAACGGCCTCCGCCGCTGAAAAGACAGCTCCGACAAAGTCTTCGCTGAGTCGAAACGAGGAGCGTCGTTTGCAGCGCGAGAGCGAGCGCCTCGAAAAGCGTATCTCGGAGCTGGAGCAGGAGCAGGCCGAGCGCGGGCAGCGCCTGTCCGATCCCGACGTGTACGGCAACGATGACTACCAGGAGCTCCTGGGCAAGTGGCAGGTAACCCAGGAAAAACTCGAAGAGCTCATGGGTCGCTGGGAGCGCAACCAGCAGCAGCTAGGCGACACCGGCAGCCCCGGCTGACAGCGGTACGCTCAGGTGTGGATGTACTGGCCGCCGTCCACGCGCAACACCTTGCCGGTGATCCACTCTCCGTCGCTTGAGGCCAGGAAAGCCACCATGTGGCCTATGTCGTCGGGCTGGCCGATGCGGCCGAGCGCGATGCTCGCCAGCGCGGCTTCGCCGTGGGCGTTTACCACCGCGTCGCCCATGGCCGATTTCACCAGGCCGGGAGCCACGACGTTGACCCTGATTCCCGAAGAGGCGACCTCTTTTGCCAGTGTCAGGGTCAGCGCGTTGACGCCGGCCTTGGACACGTTGTAGGGAGATCCGAAGGGCATGAGGTTATCGGCGGCTATCGACGAGATCGCCGTTATCGAACCGCCGCCAGCTTTCTCGATGTAGGGCACCGCGGTTCGCAGCGTGTAGAACACGCCGTCGAGGTTGGTGTCGAGCACCTTGCGCCAGTAGCGCGGCTCGACCTGCGACACCGGGGCCACGCCCGAGGGCAGGCCGGCGTTGGCCACCACGGTGTCCAGTCCGCCGAGGAATTCGTCGGCCCGGGCAAACGCATCTTCAACCTGTTCGAGGTCACTCACGTCGCTCTTGAGGGCCAGCGCCCGTCCGCCGAGCGCCTCTATCTCGGCCACGGCCGAGGCCGCTTCTTCTTCTGCTCGACGATAAGTGATGACCAGCGAAGCCCCGCAGCCGGCCAGTGCCAGCGCGATTCCCCTGCCTATTCCCCGCGAGCCACCGGTAACCAGCGCGCGACGTCCAATGAGATCAGCCAATGTCAGTTTTCCTTTTCAGCGGGTGTCCACGCTCAGTCTTTGCCGCGGGTGTCATCTATGTTTCTCGTCGGCATGTCCTGCTCGAGCCTGCGCAGGGGGGTGGCTTTTTCTTCTACCAGCTTTCGGTTGGCCGTGCTGTAGCTGAAGCAGGTGTCGCGCATGCCGGGCACGTTATTGAGAACGAAATCGTGGCGGCGCAGCGGCACGTCTTCTCGTTCGCGTTCCTCGCGCGATTGCGAGGCGAACAGGCGCACAAAATGCAGCTGGTAGGCGGCCTGGGCGATCTCGACCAGCAGCTCCGATACGCGGTGGCATCCGCCCGGACCGCCAACGGCCTTGCGCGCCTCCAGCGTAAAGCCGCGCGCGACCTTCATCCCCACCAGGCGCTCGATGTTGGGGTGGGTCATGTTGCAGACCTCGGTGAAGGGCCCGTTGCGCACCTCGCTGCGGGCGGCGACTATCTCCAGCGAAGGATGCAGGATCTCCACCTCGGCTCGAACGTCGTGTACCTCGTCGTGCAAGGAGGCCGTTATGAGAAAGCGATCTCCCTCGATGGGGAAAATGCTAACGTTCTTGCTGCGGTGATAGATGGCGTTGCGTGTAGGCATCGCTGTTGTTTAGCGCAGCGGCACACCCGAAAAAAGCAACTTCTCAGTCCTGCTGCTTCAGGCCGCGCTGCGGCGGGTCCGTCTGTACTCGTCGGCTTTTTCCTGGAGGCCGTGGTCGATCGCGTCCTGTTCACTGTAGCCGTGCTCGGCCGCGTAGCGCCGCACGTCTTCGGTGATGCGCATCGAGCAGAACCTGGGTCCGCACATCGAGCAGAAGTGCGCCTCTTTTGCCGCCGCTGCCGGCATGGTCGCGTCGTGGTAAGAGCGCGCCGTGGGTGGGTCGAGCGACAGGTTGAACTGGTCTTCCCAGCGGAACTCGTAACGCGCCTTCGAAAGAGCATCGTCTCTCAGTCGCGCGCCGGGGTGCCCCTTGGCAACGTCGGCCGCGTGCGCGGCTATGCGGTAGGTCACCACGCCCTGGCGCACGTCGTCGAGGTCGGGCAGGCCAAGGTGCTCCTTGGGCGTAACGTAGCAGAGCATCGCGCAGCCCAGTTGGGCGATCATCGCCGCGCCAATGGCAGAGGTTATGTGGTCGTAGCCGGGCGCGATGTCGGTGGTCAGCGGTCCGAGGGTGTAAAACGGTGCTCCGTGGCAGACGGCCGCCTGTCGCTCCATGTTCTCGGCTACCAGGTGCATTGGAACGTGGCCGGGGCCTTCGACCATTACCTGTACGTCGTGTTCCCAGGCCTTGAGGGTCAGCTCGCCCAGGGTGTCGAGCTCGGCAAACTGCGCCTCGTCGTTGGCGTCGGCGAGGCTGCCCGGCCTGAGGCCGTCGCCCAGCGAGAAGGCGACGTCATACTTTTTCATCACCTCGCAGATGTCTTCAAAGTGGGTGTAAAGAAAGTTCTCGCGGTGGTGGGCCAGGCACCAGCCGGCCATTATCGCGCCGCCCCTCGAGACGATGCCCGTCACCCGGGCAGCCGTCATGGGGACGTAGGCCAGGAGCACGCCCGCGTGAATGGTGAAGTAGTCTACGCCCTGCTCGGCCTGCTCGACCAGTGTTTCGATGAACAAGTCGATGTTCAGTTTTTCGGGTAGACCGTCAACTTTTTCCAGCGCCTGGTAGATGGGCACGGTGCCTATGGGCACCGGCGAGTTGCGTACTATCGCCTCTCGCGTGGCGTGTATGTCGGGCCCGGTCGACAGGTCCATGACGGTGTCGGCACCCCAGCGCGTGGACCAGCGGAGCTTGTCCACCTCGGTTTCGATGTCCGACACGACCGCCGAGTTGCCGATGTTGGCGTTGATCTTCACGAGGAAGTCGCGCCCTATGATCATGGGTTCGAGCTCGGGGTGGTTTACGTTGGCGGGGATGATGGCCTGGCCCGAGGCAACGCGTTCGCGCACGAACTCCGCAGTCACGTCTTCGCGTTGGGCGACGAAGCGCATCTCTTCGGTCACGTGGCCCTGGCGAGCCCAGTGCATCTGGCTCATGTTGCCGTCGCCGCCTTGTTGCCTTCGGCTCGCGGTCCACTCGGCGCGCTTGTGCGGCAAGCCCTGCTCGGCGCTGAAACCCTGCGGCCCGGTGGTGTCGTAAATTTTCACGGGCGGGTTGTCGCCGGTCTGCGCTATCTCGCGGTGCGGTACGGCGAGGTCGCCGACGTGCACTTTCTGCGAGCGGGGAAAGGTCTCTTCGAGGCCGGGGAGTTTATTTTCTGCCATGATACTGGGCGATGAAACAACGCTCCCGACGTGGTGTCAATGGAAACGGAGGGCTGTGCGACTTGGTGTGTACGCGGGCCAAGGCTATACCTGTCGGCCGGTCGTGCAGGCCGGTCTTTCGGGCCGGGCCCGGCCACTGTTGGAGCATGCGCATAGTTTCGTGGAACGTTAACGGTATTCGCGCGGCTGCGCGTAAGGGCTTCCTCGGGTGGCTCGAACGCAGCCGGCCCGACGTCGTGTGCCTGCAGGAAACAAAGGCCCTGCCCGAGCAGGTGCCCGACGACGTGCTGCTCGCCATCTCGTCGCTGGGCTACCATCTCGATTGGCATTCGGCCGAGCGCAAGGGTTACAGCGGCGTGGCGACCTTCAGCCTCGAAAAGCCCTTGTTCGTCACCCGCGGGCTCGGGTTTGAGCGCAACGAGGGGCGTATTCTTGTCACCGAGCACGGCGCGGTCACGGTTTACAATGTCTACTTTCCCAACGGCCGGCAGACCCCCAAGGGGCCCGACCCCGATCGCCTGGGCTTCAAGATGGAGTTTTACGCTGCGCTGCTCGAGGTGGTCGACGAAGAACGCGAGCAGGGTAAGAACGTGGTCGTGTCCGGCGACTGGAACACTGCTCACACCGAGGTCGACCTGGCCCGGCCGAAACAGAACGAAACCGTGACTGGTTTTCTACCCGAGGAACGCCAAGCGTTGCAGGACTGGTTTGATCGCGGATACGTCGACACCTTTCGCGCCCTGAATCCCGCGTCGGCTTATGAAGGCAAGCAAGCGCACGAGCGGGATTATTCCTGGTGGAGTTATCGTGCGGGTGCGCGTGATCGCAACGTTGGCTGGCGCATCGACTACCACGTTGTCGACGCGGGGCTGGTTTCGCGTGTGAAGTCAGCGCTCATCCACGCCGAGGTCATGGGCTCAGACCACTGTCCCATCGAGCTGGAGCTCGACGTTTAGAAACCGTGGCGGCCCCCGCGCGGGGGATGTTGCGGCAGGTGAATCGTTGGCGGCCACCTGCGCCGGTGTCGCGGGGTGGAGTTGCTGTGGAAGAGCAGGGCCCACATTCCGCCGCAGGCGCCGACGACCGTTGCCACCAGCAGCACGAAAGAGATGCTGGTGGGCAAGACGCGCAGTATGGTCTGCAGCAAGGTGAGGGCGAGCAGGCAGGTCCCCAGCCCGAACAGGAGGTAGCCCAGCGCGGTGGCAACCGTGCCCCCGGCTGGTTCGTCCGGTCGTTCATCAGGCGTCAGGCTGGTATCCCAGCCAGCTCTGTTTACCGCAACCATTGCTCCAACCGTCGTGCCGAGCTGTGCCGCCCTGGCGGGCCACCTGTTCCCCGGGCTGGCAAGCATACAGCCGACCCCGCATTCTAACCTCACCTGGGGGCTTAATGCCAAGCTCGCGATCCGTTTATGGCGATAAACAAGCGTCAAAGTATAAAAAATGGGCTGATTCCGCACTTGGCTTGCAATTTTGCACGATTTCCGCCGGAGCGCTTTCCCCCCCCCAAGTGGGGGCTATCGGGTTCTACGGCTTGGGCGCGCGTACTCGACACAACACGCGCGACAGGCGAAAAACCACTCCATGAGTGACTTGATGGACCTGTCGGCCGTTGAACTTGCGGCACTGGTGAGAGCCGGCGACGTTTCGCCCAGCGACTGCGTGGAGGCGGCGCTGGCGCGCATAGACGAGCGCAACGAGTCGCTCAACGCTTTCGTACACGTCTGCGCCGAGCGTGCGCTGGGTGACGCTCGCGACCTGGAAAAACGCATGACCGATGGCGAGCGAACGCTTCCGCTGGCCGGCGTTCCCCTGGGCGTCAAGGACCTCGAAGAGGTGGCCGGACTTCCCTGCACCTACGGCTCGGTGCCCCTGCGCGACAACGTGGCCGAACGCGACTCGGTGCAGGTGGAGCGCCTGCGCGCCGCCGGTGCCATCGTGGTGGGCAAGACCAACACGCCCGAGTTCGGCTACACGGGCTTTACCAGGAACCGCGTATTCGGCACCACGCGCAACCCGTGGAACACCGAGCGCACGCCGGGTGGATCGAGCGGAGGGTCGGCGGCGGCGCTCGCCGGTCGCATGGTGCCGCTGGTCACGGCGTCCGACGGAGGAGGGTCCACGAGGATACCCGCTTGCTACACCGGCGCGTTCGGCATCAAGCCGAGCTTCGGCCGCATACCGCTGGGGCCGCTCGACGGTGGCAGCGCGCAGTGGGCCGACACTATTCACCTCGGTCCCATAACCCGCAGTACGGCCGACGCGGCGGCGTTCATCGACGCCGCCTGCGGTTATCATTCCGCCGACGCCAATTCGCTGCCGCACCCGGGATTTTCTTACCTCGAGAGCATCGATGACCTGCCGACAGGGTTACGAGTAGGCTTCAGCCGCGACCTCGGCTACGCGCGGGTGCAGAAAGATGTGATGCGCGAGGTCGAAGGCAGCGTAGCCGAGCTGGCGGCACTGGGATTCGAAATAGAAGAGCTGGATTTGAAGTTGCCCGACCTCGGCAACGACTGGGGCATGATGGCCGGCGCCGAGGCTTTCGGCGTGGTGGCGCCGCTGGTCGAAGGCCACGAGGAAGAGCTGGGCCGTGCTTTCTGGCAGGGTCTGCAGTTTGCTTCGCGGCTCGACCCGGCCGGCATCGCGCGCATACAGCGGCAGCGCGCTGAGCTCAACGCGGCGCTTGGCGCCCTGTTCGAAGATTATGATCTGCTGGTAACGCCGCAGTTGCCGACCGAGGCTTTTGCGGCCTCGGGGCCGCCGCCTTCGGGCGTCGACGGTCGGGATTTTGACGCGCCCATGCACGCGGTGGCGTTTACCTACCCGTTCAACATGTCGGGGCATCCGGCGGCCAGCCTGCGTGCCGGCATGACCGACGCGGGCTTACCAGCGGGCCTGCAGGTGGTGGCCGAGCGTCATCGTGATGAGCTGGTCTTGCAGACGGCACGGGCGCTGGAGCTGTCCCGGCCCGCGGCCGACTGGCCGGCTTTTCCGTTCTCCTGATCTAGAGGCCCAGTCGTTCGGCCAGCGCTCGGTGCTGCTCCCAGATTTTCTCGGGCAGGCGATCACCGAACTTTTCGTAGAAGGCTTTCTGATCCTCCACCTCGGCCTGCCATGACTCACGGTCAATGTGCAGCAGGTCGGCCATCGTCTCTTCGTCGACGCCGTCCAGGCCGTCGATGTCGATCGCGCCCTTGGCCGGCACCCAGCCTACGGCTGTCTTTACCGCGTCGGCCGCCCCCAGGCAGCGCTCGCGTATCCAGCGCAGCACGCGGAGGTTCTCGCCGAAGCCCGGCCATATGAATCGGCCGCCGTCGTCCTGGCGAAACCAGTTCACGTGGAAGATGGTGGGCAGCTTGTCTGACTTCGCACCCAGCGACAGCCAGTGGGCAAAATAGTCGGCCATGTTGTAACCGCAGAACGGTATCATTGCCATGGGGTCGCGCCTGACGACGCCGACCGCGCCCGTGGCCGCCGCCGTTGTTTCCGAGGCGACCGCCGATCCAACATAAACGCCGTGCTCCCAGTCGAAGGCTTCGAACACGAGCGGTGCCGTTTTCGCCCGCCGACCGCCGAAGATGAAGGCTGAGATCGGCACGCCGCGCGGGGACTCCCAGTCCTCGGATATGCAGGGACACTGCGAGGCGGGCGCGGTGAAGCGCGAGTTAGGGTGGGCGGCTTTCTCTTTGCTGGCCGGTGTCCAGTCGTTGCCGCGCCAGTCGGTGGCGTGGGCCGGCGGGTCGCCGTCCATGCCTTCCCACCAGGGCTTGCCGTCATCGGTCAGCGCCACGTTGGTAAATATGGTGTTAGACGAGGCGCTGATCATCGCGTTGGGGTTGGTCTTACTGCTCGTGCCCGGCGCGACGCCGAAGAA